>JBGSSZ010000675.1:0-3332 GCA_041736785.1 Limnoglobus sp. | reverse complement strand
AGCGGATTCGTGATACACTCTGTCATCGCGACGGTTCCTGGATTGGGACGAGGCTTGGCGTTGCAACCTCCTCTTGTACCAACACTTGAACCGTCGCGCTATTCTGTTCGCTCAAACCATGTGAAATATCCGGGCTAAGGGTCAGCCCTACGGTCTCAATGTCAACACCGGCTCAGGACCCGGTCAGGGCGATCTCGCCACCGACGGCATCCTGCCCTACATGCCGAATGTCTACACCGGCCCGTCGTCGCCGTTCCCCAAGATGGAAAGCATCCGCATGAATCAGATCGCTGACGGTACCAGCAGCACGCTCATGATTTTCGAACTCTCCTGGGACGGCCTCACCCCGGCACCCGGTTGTCACCGTGCCTGGCAGCGCGGCATCTCCTGGAACAACGACAGCACCGGCAGCAAGAACGTCACCAATGCTATGACCACCGTCAAATACAACGGCGGCGGCAACTGGAACGACGTCAGTATGGGTAGCAATCATACCGGCAAGGGCACCAACATCGCCTTCGCCGATTGCAGCATCCACTACATCCGCGGTAACGTGGATCTCAACCGCATTCTGAAGCCGCTCGCCAGCCGCAATGGTGGCGAGACCATCGGAGACTACTGAGCATGAAAACCGCACTGTGCATTCTCGCGATCGCGTTCTTCAGCGGTTGCAGTGAGAAGGGGACTTCGCGGCTCAGCCTCAATGGCGAGGTCAAGCTCGACGGGCAGCCGATCCCGTTTGGCGAAGTGCTGCTCACACCGGATGGGGCCAAGGGCAACAGTGGCCCGCAGGGGATCGCACCGATTGCCGATGGCAAGTACAACACCAACACAGCGGGCGGAAAGGGCTACGCTGGTGGCCCGACGATCATCCGCGTTACAGGGTTCGATGGTCCCGGCGGCAAGCTGATTTGCGAGTATGAGATCAGTGTCGATCTGCCGCGCGGCTCCGGGACTCACAACATCGACCTGCCGAAGAAAGCCGCTGTCGCCGCCGGGAAGCAATCCAATATCTGAACGGTTCATGGTTTTGGATCACCTCATGTCGATAAGCTGAATGCGTCCGCTCGCCATTCGGAGAATTGCCATGAGGTGTGTCTCACTCTTTTTGCTGCTGGCTGCCAGTTCGCTGACCGTGCTGGCGGCTGAGCCGGCGAAGCCGAATATCATCGTCATCCTCGCGGACGATCTCGGCTTCGGCGATGTCTCGTGCAACGGTGCCAGGCGGATCGCAACACCGAACATCGACAAGATCGCCCGTGAAGGCTGCCGCTTCACCAGCGGTTATTGCTCCGCGGCCACCTGCACCCCCACGCGATTCTCACTGCTCACCGGCACCTATGCATTCCGTGTACCCGGCACCGGGGTCGCTCCGCCCAATGCTCCTGCCCTCATCATGCCCGGCACCGAGACGGTCGCTACCATCCTCAAGCGAGCGGGCTACGCAACCGCAGTGGTCGGCAAGTGGCACCTCGGCCTCGGCGAGGGAGCACCCGACTGGAACGGCGCGATTAAGCCCGGCCCGCTTGAGATTGGATTCGATCACTGCTTCCTGATGCCGACCACCAACGACCGCGTCCCGCAGGTGTACGTCGAGAATCACAAGGTCCGCGACCTCGACCCCAAGGATCCGCTCTGGGTCGGCAACGCCAAACCCGACAGCCAGCACCCGACCGGGGTCACGCACCGCGATCAACTTCGCATGGATTGGAGCTACGGTCACAACCAGTCCATCTGGAACGGCATCGGTCGTATCGGCTTCTACACTGGCGGTGCCAAAGCACGCTTCCGCGACGAGGATCTCGCCGACGAATGGGTGAAGCATTCCGTGCAGTGGATCGAGAAACACAAGGCGAAGCCATTCTTCCTCTACTTTGCCTCGCACGACATCCACGTCCCACGAATGCCGCACGAACGCTTCCAGGGCAAGTCGGTGATGGGTCCGCGCGGCGATGCCATTCTCGAATTCGACTGGCAGGTCGGCGAACTGATGAAAGCACTCGACCGCCTCAAGCTCACGGAGAATACGCTGGTGATTTTCACGTCGGACAACGGCCCGGTGCTCGACGACGGCTACAAGGATCAAGCAGTGGAGAAGCTCGGCGACCACATGCCCGCAGGGCCGTATCGCGGCGGCAAGTACAGCGTCTTCGAAGGGGGCACACGCGTGCCGTTCGTTGCGTGCTGGCCGGGGATGATCAAGCCCGGCACCAGCGAAGAGATCGTCTGCACCGTAGACTTCGCTGCGAGTTTCGCCGCGCTCGTGGGTCAGCCGCTGCCGGAGAAGCAGTGCCTCGACAGTTTCAATGTGATGCCGGCCTTGCTGGGCGAAGCGGGTGCGAAGGGGCGCGAGAGTCTGCTCCAGCAGGACAACAACGGCAACAGCTTCGGCCTGCGGGCCGGAGACTGGAAACTTGTGCGTCAGAAGGCCGCCAAGGCCAAAAAGCAGACTGCTGGTGAGCGGCTCTTCAACCTCAAGACTGATCCGGGCGAGAAAACCGATGTCGCGGCTGCACATCCCGAGATCGCGAAGCAACTCCACGACAAGCTCGATAAGATCCTGAGTGAAGCCCGTAGCCGACCGTGAGTGTCGCTGGGTGTTCGCGGGGATCGACCATGCGACGAGTCAGGATCGTCATTGCCGTCGCACTGCTCGCGGTGACGTACCTGGCGATGTCGGGTGTTGCGGGCGATCGGGTGAACGTCGGCACAGTCAGCGTCGAAAAGGACCGCCCGGCGTTAACTGCCGTGGATCACTCTCAGTTCGACGCGCTGCTGAAGAAATACGTCGATGACCGTGGCCGCGTGGCGTATGCGAAGTGGAATGCCGCTGCTGGCGACGTGAAGCATCTCGATGAGTATCTGGCACTGCTGAGCAATGTCAATCTGAAGGAGCCCGCCACGAAAGAGGCAAAGCTCGCCTTTTGGATCAACGCATACAATGCCGTGACGATCAAAGGTATCCTGCGGGAGTATCCGACGACGAGCATCCGCAATCACACGGCCAAGGTGCTCGGCTACAACATCTGGAAAGATCTGCACCTCGCGGTCGACGACTCGACGATGTCACTCGACGACATTGAGCACAAGGTGCTTCGCAAACTGGGTGAGCCGCGGATTCACTTTGCGATCGTCTGTGCGTCGATCGGTTGCCCGCCACTACGCTGCGGAGCGTATACGGCTGACAAGCTGAATGAACAACTCGATGCGAGTGCAAAGAAATTCTGGTTCTTCGCGTCCTATGGTGGGTGAAAGTGGTGTACGGAGCTACAGTTTCGGCAGCATGCAGGTCAGGATCTTGAGCCGGAAGTACTCCTCGTCGCAGTAGCCGT
>JBGSSZ010000138.1:0-2241 GCA_041736785.1 Limnoglobus sp. | reverse complement strand
CGCACACTGCGGCTGCGGCATTCGCTCTTCGGACGGCACTGGCTCCTCAGCCGCATCTTCAACCTCGGCCCCGTGCCCATCGGTGGCGACGCCAACACCATCGCTCAGGCCGGTGTGCGGCCCCTCACGCCCCTCGCTGAGACGCACAACTTTCCGAACCTCCGCACCAGCTTCGACACCGCCAATTGGAGCAACTGCCGCTTCGCACTGGCCGGCGGACAGAGCGGCAATCCGTGCAGCCCGCACTTCGACGATCAGTTCCCGCTCTGGCAGCGCGGCGCGGGGATTCCGATGCCCTGGACGCCGGAGGAAGTGATCGCCGCCGCCAAAAGCTCGCTGCGGCTGAATCCCGCGGTGAGTGTCAGCGAGTGACCTGAGCGAAATCCAGGCTCGCGTTGCTCGCGGCTCTGATGGTGCCTTTTCCACCCGCGTGAACCTCCTTCGCCGCACAAGCCACTTGTATAATGACGACTCTGCCTGGCTGAAACAGACTCGGATCGCTCATGGAACCGCTCATCGGCATCGACCTCGGCACGACCAACTCCGCAGTCGCGCACCTGTCACCCAACGGACCGGAGATCATTCCCAACGCCCTCGGAGCACGGCTCACGCCCTCCATCGTCGGCGTCGACGAGCAGGGCGCAGTCCTCGTCGGCGCGGCGGCCCGCGAGCTACAGGTGGTCAGGCCCGATCGCTGTGCTTCGCTCTTCAAACGGCTGATGGGAACCGACCGCAGCACGATGCTCGGCGGGAAGTCGTTCACACCGGAGGATCTCTCCAGTCTGGTGCTGCGGAGCCTCAAGGCCGACGCGGACGCGTTTTTCGGTGTGCCCGTCACGCGGGCGGTCGTGACGGTGCCCGCGTAGTTCAACGATCGCCAGCGCAAGGCCACGATCGCCGCGGGGCGGATCGCCGGGCTCACGGTCGAACGCATTCTGAACGAGCCCACGGCTGCGGCGATCGCCTACGGCTTCCACGACACCAGCGAAGACAAGACCGTGCTCGTCTTCGACCTGGGTGGCGGCACCTTCGACGTCTCCGTGGTCGAGCAGTTCGACGGCGCGCTCGAAGTGCGCTCCTCGGCCGGCGAGACCTCGCTCGGCGGCGAAGACTTCACACGTTCTCTGGCGGCCCGCGTGCTCGAGAGTGTCGGCATGCCGTTCGAGCGCGTCGAGGCCACCATGCCGCTGGTTGTGAGCCGCGTGATCCAGCAGTCGGAGCGGGCCAAGTGCAAGCTGTCGCGCGAGGAGACGGCGACGATCCGCGTGCCTGACGCCGGCGGTGACTTGACCGACGGTCGTGATGTGACCGTGAACCGTGAGCAACTGGAGCAGTGGGTGACGCCGATTCTCACACGGATCGAGTCGCCGATCCGGCGTGCGCTCGCCGACGCCCGGCGGACCCGCGAGCAGATCCACGAAGTGATCCTCGTGGGCGGAGCGACGCGGATGCCGCTGGTCGTGCGGAAGGTCCGCGAGATGTTTGGCAAAGAGCCGCACGGCAAGCTCAATCCCGACGAAGTCGTCGCACTCGGAGCCGCAGTGCAGGCGGGGCTCGTCGGTCAGAACGACGCCGTCAACGACATGGTCGTCACCGACGTCTCGCCGTTCTCGCTGGGAATCATGGTCAGCAAGGACTTCGGCGGCGAAATCAAAGACGGCTACTTCGACCCGGTGATCGACCGCAACACGGTCATCCCGGTCAGCCGCGTCAAGCGCTACAGCACCATGCAGCCGAACCAGACGATTATCTCGGTGAAGGTCTATCAGGGCGAGAGCCGTCGCACGGAGGAGAATCTCCTGCTTGGTGAATTCGACGTGGCTGGCATCCCGCCCGGGCCGATCGGGCAAAGTGTGGACATCCGCTTCACCTACGATCTCAACGGCGTGCTGGAAATCGAAGCGACCATCGTGGCGACCAAAAAGAAAATCACGCAGGTGATCGCCAAGCATGCGAAGGGGCTGAGCGAGGCAAACATCCGCAAGGCGGTCCGCGACATGGAGCGGATCAAGGCTCACCCGCGCGACGAGGCGGCGAACCACTACGTGCTCTCGCGGGCTGAGCGGGTCTTCAAGGAGCTTTCGAGTGAGCTTCGCCGCGTGCTGAGCAATCTGATCGATGGCTTTGAAGCCGGCCTCGCCTCGCGCGATCCCGAAGCAATCGAGCGGCACCGCGAAGTGCTGAACGAGTTTCTCGCCGAGTACGACCCGTACGGCGACGACCCGACGGGGAACTTCGATG
>JBGSSZ010000670.1:0-6873 GCA_041736785.1 Limnoglobus sp. | reverse complement strand
AGCCCCGGCGGCACGACCATCGCGGGCCTGCATGCGTTGGAGGTGGCCGGGTTCCGTGCCGCAGCGATCGACGCCGTGGAGGCCGCCACTTTGCGAGCCACGGAGTTGGGCAGTTCATAAGATGCGTCTTTTGCGGAGTATGCCTCGTGCCATCCTCGGAACTCGTGCTCATCTTCGATTACGGTTCGCAGTACGCCCAACTGATCGCCCGCCGCGTCCGCGAGCTCAATGTTTTCTGCCAGATTGTGCGGCACGACCTGACGGCGGCCCGTGTGAAGGAACTCGCTCCGCGTGGCATCATCTTCAGCGGCGGGCCCGCCAGCGTCTACGACGCCGGTGCCCCCAAATGCGACCCCGCGATCTTCGACCTCGGCATCCCGTTTCTCGGCATCTGCTACGGCATGCAACTCGCCTGCGAAGCCCTCGGCGGCAGCGTCGGCCGCGCTGAAAGCCGTGAGTACGGCCGGGCCACGCTCACTGTCACCGATGCCAACTCGCTCTTCCGCGGCTACCCGGCGGAGAGCACCGTCTGGATGAGCCACGGCGATCAGGTGCAGAATATTTCAGAAGAGTTCGTGCCACTCGCGGCCACCGAGACCTGCCCGCTCGCCGCGGTCAAGCACCGCTCCCGCCCGATCTTCGGCCTGCAATTCCACCCCGAAGTCAGCCACACGCCGCACGGCGGGCAGATCCTCGCCAACTTCCTCCGCGATGTCTGCGGCTGCCGTGGGCTCTGGAAAATCCAGGCCTTCATCGACGACACCGTCGAGCACGTCCGCCAGCAGGTCGGCACCAACCGCGTCATCTGCGGCCTGAGCGGCGGCGTCGATTCCTCCGTCTGTGCGGCTCTGCTCCTCAAAGCCATCGGGCCCCAGGTCGCCTGCATCTACGTCGACAACGGTATGATGCGCGAGGGCGAAACCGAGATCGTCCGGCACACGTTCAAGGATTGGTTCAACGCTGACTTGCACGTGGTCGATGCCAAGGAGCGATTCCTCACCGCCCTCGCCGGTATCACCGACCCGCAGGAGAAGCGTCGCCGCATCGGGCACGTCTTCATCGATGTCTTCAAGCACGAAGCTCAGAGTATCCCGGATGCCAAGTTCCTCGCTCAAGGTACGCTCTATCCGGATGTGATCGAGAGCGGCGGCTCTGTGGACGGCCCCGCGGCGACCATCAAGACCCACCACAACGTCGGCGGGCTGCCTGCCGAACTGGGTTTCGAGCTAGTCGAGCCGCTGCGCGATCTCTTCAAGGACGAAGTGCGCCGGCTTGGTGCTGAGCTTGGCTTACCCGAAGAGGTGGTCTGGCGGCATCCGTTCCCCGGCCCTGGGCTCGCGGTCCGGTGCCTGGGCGAGGTGACCGAAGAGAAACTGCTGTCGCTCCGCCGTGCGGACACGATCTTCCTCGAAGAGCTTCACCGGACCGGGTGGTATCGCAAAACCTCGCAGGCGTTCGCGGTGCTGCTGCCGGTGCAGAGCGTGGGTGTGATGGGCGACGGCCGCACCTACGAAAACACGGTCGCACTGCGGGCAGTGAACACCGACGATTTCATGACTGCCGACTGGAGCCATCTGCCCTACGATCTGCTGGCCCGCGTCAGCACGGCAATCATCAATAAAGTGAGAGGCGTCAACCGCGTCGTGTACGACATCAGCAGCAAGCCCCCCGCCACTATCGAATGGGAATGAACAATGACGATCCAGACCATCGCCATCGGTGCGCTGCTGATGGGCCTCGCGGCCTACGGCTACACGAATGCCGAGTTGAACGACAAAGGCGAGAAGCCGCTCACCGCACTGATTCCCGGCGTGTTTGGTGCGATCCTGGTTTTGTGTGCGCTGATCGCACTTGTGAAACCGACGCTCCGCAAGCACGTCATGCACCTCGCCGCGCTGGTCGGCCTGCTGGGCGTGGCCGGCGGCTTCATGCCCATCTACCGTCAGACGGTGAAGCTCGGCAAACCGTTCGACCCGACAGCTCCGTCGGTGATGAGCGGCATTATTTTTTCGCTGCTGTGCCTGATCTTTCTGGTGTTGTGTGTGCGGTCGTTCATCGCAGCCAGGAAAGCCCGGACGGCAGGTTAAACATACAAAGCCCACCCGTCTACGGGTGGGCTTGTGATGCTCTTTCAGATCGTCTGATCGCCGCCGTAGGAGGTCCGGCCTTTTTGAGTGTCGAGCTTGCCGAAGGTGCTGTCAAGCAGACGTTCCATCTTCTCCGCCGCCTCATCGATCGCATCGTCCACCGTCGCGGCTTTGTGGGTCACGACCACAGGTTGCATCCCGGCGGGCCGCACTTCTATGACGCATTTCTTGTCGCTGTCGCCGCCCTTGTGACTGTTCTCGTCTGAGAGGTGGACCTCGACGCGGGTGATCTGCTCGCTGAACCGATCCAGGTGCGCGTCCACCACGGACTGAACGTGCTGCGTCAGCGAATCGCTGCCCGAGATGTTGTTGTCAGTGCTGACTTGGACTTGCATTTCGGATCCTCGTGAAGTTGGGAATTAAGAAGCAACTCAGATGCCAAGCACAGATCAATTTGCCGGGATGCAGCGTTCGTTGGCCCAAGACCGCAGTGCCCGAATCTTCTCGCCCATCAGGATCGACAGCGGCTTAGTGGACTTCACTTCGTTCTTCAAGTCCTCAGTGCTCAGTTCGCGGCTTTCTGCAAACGCCGCGTAGAGCCCGCCGACCACTGCCTGCTCGATTTCCGCGCCGCTGAATCCTTCGCTCACTTCGGCGAGGGCATCAAGGTCGAAGTTCTCCGGTTGACGTTGGCGTCGCTTCAGATGGACCGTCCAGACGGCTCGTCTCGCCAGGGTGTCGGGCAGATCGACGAAAAACACTTCGTCGAAGCGGCCCTTGCGCATCAGTTCCGGCGGCAGGCTCTGCACGTTGTTGGCGGTTGCGACCATGAAGATGGGGCTGGCGTGGTCCTGCATCCAGGAGAGGAGTGTGCCGAAGATGCGTTGGCTGAGTCCGCCATCGGCACTGTCCGCCGACGCCGAGGCAAAGGCCTTCTCGATTTCATCGACCCAGAGAATCACCGGTGCCATGGCCTCAGCTTGGGCGAGGGCTTCGCGGAGCCGGTTCTCGCTTTCGCCGATGTATTTCTGATAGAGCACGCCGGGATCCATGCGGAGCAGCGGCAGGTTCCAGTCGGCGGCGACGGCCTTGGCACAGAGACTCTTGCCGCACCCCTGCACCCCGAGCAGAAGTAATCCCCGCGGCGGGTCGATGCCGAAGAGCCGTGCGCTCGGGGTCATGCCGCCGCGCCGCTGGGCGAGCCAGGCTTTCAGTCGGTTCAGCCCGCCAATCTCGTCGATGCGGACGTTCACATTGATGGCTTCGAGGCAGCCCGTGGAGGCGAGTCGGTTGCGCTTCGCCTCGACGAGCCTGGGGATGTCCGCAGCGGAGAGCAGGTAGTCGTCGTGGATCACGCTCGCCACGACGCGGGACGCTTCCTGCGCTGTCAGTCCGCGGAGTGTGTGGGCCATCTGCTCGAGATCACGCTTGGTGAGCGAACTCGACACCTCGTTCATCGACGTCTCGTGCACCTTGCGGAAGACGGTCTTGATGACCGTTTCCAGCTCATCCGCAGACGGCAGCGGCAGTGTCAGCGACACGCACAACCGCTTCACCCCCTCGGGCAACGACTCGCTGTCGATCAGGATCAGGCAGACGTTGTCGCGCAGGTAGATATCACGGAGCAGCCGCACGGTCTGCGGGTCGCGAGCGTGCGGGGCGATGTCCTTGAAGAGATAGAGTTCCTTTTTCTGGCCGTCGTTTTCGAGGATGTACTCGAGGGCTTTGATCGGCTTGCCCGGCTCGATGCCGATGCCGGCCGCTTTCGGCAGCACTCGCCGGAGCCCGGTGGTCATGCTCCATTCGAAGAGCGTGCGGTGAGCATCCCCGGCGACGGCGCGGACCAAGTCGACGGCACCGTCCTCATCGCGGGACTCGAGCGCGATGATGGCGTTGCCGCTGCGGACGAGGAGATCGAGATGCTCTTTCATCGCTTGGCCCAGCGTTTGAGGAGGCCACGTTTTTCCGGCCCGGTCTCGCGAAACAGCACCGACTCGCGATTGAACTGAACGACCGCCAGCCAGAGTGCAAAGCCAATGCACACCGCCAGACTGCCGAGCACCGGCACGAGCATCGTCCACGGGATCGGATCAGCACTCACACTGAGAAACTTCTGCTGCATGAGCATCGCACCCATCACCGGCATGATCGCTCGGCCGACGGTAAGCTCCGTTGCAGGCATCATACTCGCAAACGCCAGCGGCATGGTGATCAGCATCAGCGGCATCAGATAATACTGCCCTTCCTTGGTGCTGCGTGCGAAGACGCCGAGCACGAGGCTGACCGCACTGAAGAACATCGCCAGCGGGATCGCCAGCAGCAGGCAGCCGATCATGCCGGTGTAGTTGAGGATCTGTTCGCCGAGGCTGGTCTCAAGGATGAACGCCGCACCGCTCAGCCAGAGCACATTCCACATAACCGACGCGAAGGTGAAGCAGCAGACCGCGACGAATTTTCCCATCACGATCTCGCTGCGCTCGGCGGGGCTGATGAGGAGTGTCTCCATGGTGCCGCGTTCCTTTTCGCCGGCAGTGAGATCGACCGACGGCTGGATCACTCCCGCCACGAGCCACATCATCAGGATGAACGGGAACGCTTTCACGAGCGTGTCGCGCAGCTCATCGGCGGCTTTCTTCGCCGCCGGCTTCGCGGACTGCGGATCCTTCAATTCAAACATGCGATCGTAGTCTTTCGGCTTGCCGTCACGGACGAACTTCTGCTCCCGCAGCTTCCCCGCCCAGGTGCGCAGTACCGTGTTCAGCCGCTTGGCCGCGAGCTTCGATTTCTCATCCGCATCGCGGTCGAGCACGGTCAGCGTCGGCAGCTTGCTCGTGGCGATCGCCTCCGCAAACCCCGGCGGCACCACCAGCACCACATCCACCGTCTTGTCCTTCAGTGCCTGATCCGAGTCGCCATCGAGCGGCACGACCTCGAGTTTCAGCAGGTCGTCTTTCGACTCCGGCTTCATCACCCCCTCGGCGAAGTTGCCGTCCTCCAACAGTGGCGACTCGCCCCCCGGCAGATTGGCGACGCCGACTATCCCCACCCGCGACGTCTGCTCCGTCAGCGTCTGTGCGAAGAGCCAGCCCGCCAGCCCGAAGAACGGATACAGCACCACCGGCAGCAGAAGAATCAGCAGCACCGTACGGCGGTCACGCAGCAGATCGCGCAACTCACGGCGGCTGATCAGGGAGATAATCGAAATACGCATATCGTGATGAGTTATTCACCGCTGCCCGCATTGCAATGCACAGCATTCGATCCAGCGTGTGAACAGAAGCCTGTCGTTTCGTTTCAAGCTCTTTTCTACTGTACGGCTCCAGAGCGCAGCCTCGAAAGACGTGTGTGATCGCTTCGGCCTTGCAGATTCGACTTTACCCCTGGTGGCTGTTCGTGCTATCTGGCGGGGATGAAGATTCTTGACCGAGCCGCGCTCGTGGACCATCGCCGGGAATGGCGGCAGCAGGGGCGCGTCGTGGTCTGGACCAATGGCTGCTTCGACCTGCTCCACGTCGGTCACGTCGCCAGCCTGCAGGCAGCAAAAGCCATGGGCGATGTGCTGGTCGTCGGCATCAACTCCGATGCCTCGGTGACAGCAATCAAAGGACCGTCGCGGCCCATCCTCACGCAGCAGGAGCGGGCCACACTGCTCGCGGCACTCGAGTGTGTCGATGCGGTGCATGTGTTCGATGAACTCACACCCGTGAAGGCACTGACTGAGATTGAGCCGGAGATCCACTGCAAGGGCGCGGAGTATGCTCCTCCGCACGGTCGCGCGGTGCCGGAACGTGCGGCGGTGGAAGCGTACGGCGGCCGGGTGGCCTATCTGCCGCTGATCGCGGGTGTGAGCACGAGCGAAATCCTCCAGCGCATTTCCCGCAGCATGTCGAGGGCCGCGTGATGGACCTGACCCGCTTCCGCAACTGCCCGGTGCTGATCGTCGGCGATCTCATGCTCGATGAGTTTGTCTGGGGTGCGGTCAGCCGCATTTCGCCCGAGGCGCCGGTGCCGGTGGTTGAAGTACGGAATCGTACCTTCGTCGCAGGCGGAGCAGCCAACACCGCAGCCAACGTCGCGGCACTCGGTGGGCGGCCCATCGCGGCGGGAATCGTTGGCGATGATTCCCCCGGCGACCGCGTCATCCAACTCCTGCAAGCCTCCGGCGTCGAGACCGACACCGTACTCCGCGACGCGGTCCGGCCCACAACCACCAAGACCCGTGTTGTCGCCCACAGCCAGCAGATGGTGCGGATCGATCATGAAGCCCCGGGGCCGATGAGCGACGACGCAACAGCGAATTTGCTGGACCGCATTGAAGACACGCTGTCGCGGGTGAAAGCCTGTGTGGTCAGCGACTACGGCAAGGGCGTGATCACGCCGGCGATGGCGAGGGCACTGATCATGAAGTGCCGCGAGCATGACGTGCCCGTGGTCGTGGACCCGAAGGGCGTCGATTATGTGAAGTATCGTGGGGCGACGCTGGTCAAGCCGAATCACGCGGAAGCGGCGAAGGTGCTCAATCGCGAACTCACCGACGCTGCGGGTGTGCAGCAAGCGGGCCGCGATCTGCTGGAACTCCTCGGCCCGGACAGTGCCGTGCTGATCACGCAGGGTGCGGCGGGGATGAGCCTGTTTGAGCGAAGCCGGGCTGTGGTGCATGTGCCGGCACTGGCGCGGGAAGTGTTCGACGTGACGGGAGCCGGCGACACGGTCGCGGGGACCATTGCTTTGTCGCTGGGTGCGGGAGCGAAGCTGGACGAGGCCTGTCGGCTGGCGGCGGTGGCTG
>JBGSSZ010000582.1:0-1517 GCA_041736785.1 Limnoglobus sp. | reverse complement strand
GTTTGCCCATGCCCGCGGAGGCCGACTTCGTCATCAGCGGGTCAATCGACCCGCACCGCGTGAAACCCGAAGGCCCGTTCGGCGATCATCTGGGCTACTACAGCCTGACGCACGATTTCCCGGTGCTGGCGGTGGATCGTGTCTACCATCGCCGGGGTGCGATTTGGCCGTTCACGGTGGTGGGCCGCCCGCCGCAGGAAGACACATCGTTTGGCGAGTTCATTCACGAGATCACCGGCCCGGCAATTCCACGGGCGATCCCCGGCGTGGTGGCAGTGCATGCGGTGGACGCCGCGGGAGTGCACCCGTTGCTGCTGGCGATTGGCCGCGAGCGCTACGTGCCCTATGCCGGCGTGCGGAAGCCGCAGGAGTTGCTGACCATCGCAAATGCGATCCTCGGGCAGGGGCAGTTGTCGCTGGCGAAGTATCTCTTGCTCGCGGCGACCGAGGACGATCCGAGCCTCGACATCCACGACATCCCCGCATTCTTCCGACACATTCTTGAACGACTCGACCCCGAACGCGATCTGCACTTCCACACGCGGACCACGATCGACACGCTCGACTACTCCGCAGGCATGGGGTTGAACGCGGGCTCGAAGATGGTGATCGCGGTCGCAGGCCCGCCACGGCGGACGCTCGGCACACAGGTGCCGAAATTGCCCGAAGGATGGAGCGAGCCGCGCGTGGTCATGCCCGGTGTGTTGGCGGTGCAGGACTACAACTCTGCGTCGACAGCGGCACTCGAAGAGTTCCCCCTGATCGTGCTGGTCGACGACAGCGAGTTCACGGCACGGACCGTGAACAACTTCTTGTGGGTGACGTTTACACGCTCGGACCCTGCCAGCGATGTGCACGGGCTGGAGGAGTTCACGGAGCGCAAGCACTGGGGCTGCCGGGGGTCAATCATCATCGACGCCCGGATGAAGCCCCACATGCCGCGGGTGTGCGAAGGCGATCCTGCAGTGTCCCGGCGGGTCGATGAGATTCTGAGCCGCGGCTGAGGCGAGTTACTAAATCAGAGTCATGCCTGCTCACTTGCTGTCGCTCACGGATGGACCGAGCATCCTGCTCGACAAGCCGATTCTGCTCTTCGGCCGTCACGAAGACTGCGACGTGCTGCTACAGAGCAAGAAGGTCTCGCGGCGGCACTGCGTGCTGGCACAGGTGAACGATTATCTGGTCATCCGTGATCTCGGCAGCACCAACGGCGTGCGGATCAACGGTCAGCGCGTGCTCGAAGGCAAGCTGATTCCGGGCGATGAACTTATCATCGGCAATTTCAAATATCAGATCTGCGGCGACGTGCTCGGCCGCACCGACCTGCCGCTACCGGCCGAGTTGCAGAATGCGAAGGACGAAGTCGCGGAACATCTGAGCGGCAACTAATACTACAGCGCACGGTTGCTATTGCTTGCTGGGCTGGATTCTGGCGATCCTTACACCGCTTCCTTTGCCGTAAGGAGATTTCCGCATGGACGCGGCTCAGATCCGGACACTCCAACCGCGATTGAACG
>JBGSSZ010000573.1:0-11511 GCA_041736785.1 Limnoglobus sp. | reverse complement strand
CCCACGGCAGCGACCAGTGCGGTCGGGCCATCGTCGACGTTGCGAGTGCGGATCGAGCCCTGCACCACTGCGGTCGTGCTCAAGCGAGCCGCGAAAATCGCGAGCGCATCACGGGCAAGCTCCGCGTCGGCATCCAGAATCAGGACCGCATCGGGCCGCGTCGGCAGGATCGTTTCCAGCGCGTAGGCAAGAGCATAACCCTTGCCGCGCAGCGAAGAATCGTGCCGTTCGATCGCAATCGCACTCTGATTGCGGGCGACGGCGGCAGTGTCGTCGGTGCAGTTGTCGGCGACGACGTAGATCGTGCGCAGGTGCGGGGGATAGCCGCAGAGAGCCAACGACTGCAGCGTGGCCGGGAGGGAAAGTGCTTCGTTGTGTGCGGGGACCAGGATGGCAAAGTGAGTGCTGGGAGTGCCGTCCGCAATGGTGCGGCGGGCGAAGCGGGCCAGCGTGGTCAGCCCGAAGTAGTACAGAGCCGCGAGCGAGGCGGGGAGCAGCAAGGCCAATACGACCAGCGCGTTCATGCCGAAAGCTACCGCGGCGGCGCGGGTTCTGACTAGCCGAGTCGCGGTTGCGCTGTATCATTCCCTTTCAAACGATTTTTCGAGGATTGCGTCATGGCGAAGGGGAAAGAAGCTCGCGGCATCATCAAGCTGGTCAGCAGCGAGAGCGACCATGTGTATTTCACCGAGAAAAACCGCAACAACACCAAAGACCGCATCTCGCTGAAGAAGTACGATCCCAAGCTCCGCAAGCGGGTGATGTACAAGGAAGCCGGCAAGCTCTAAGCGCGGCCCGGATTCACAGGAGGCGGGGGCGCGTGCGCCTCCGCTTCGTTCATTGAAGGCCCGTGCCTGCGACTGTATTCTGAATCTCGACCCCCCTGGATGACTCCATGTCTGTGCCGGATGTCGACCGCGTGCTCGTCGTCATTGGCCGGACGCGGCACAAAATGGTGGTTGCCGAGATCGAGCTGGCGGCAGCCCGGGGTTGGCCTTTCATCGAGCTTCGGCTCGATTTCCTTTCCAAAGCGGTCGAGTTCAAGCGACTGGTGCCCTACAAGAAAGGGCCGTGGGTCGCGACGCTGCGCCGCCCGCAGGATGGCGGCCGCTACCCCGGCAACGAGGAGGATCGTCAGGCGATTCTCCGGCAGGCGATCGTGGCCGGGTGCTTCGAGTGGGTCGATCTCGAAACCGACATCGCCGAAACGATCCGCCGGTTCGGCACAGTCAAGCGGATCGTCAGCTACCACAACATGACTGAGACGCCAGCGAACCTCGACGAAATTTATGCGAGGATGCTGCGGCAGGACGCGGACGTGGTCAAAATCGCCGTGATGGCGAAGACCCCTGCGGACGTGGCGAAGATCCTCAAGCTGCAACGCGAAGCCACCAAGCCCACCGTCGCGTTCGGCATGGGTGAACTCGGCTTCCTCACCCGCTTTACGGCCCTCAAATACGGCGCACCCTTCATCTATGCCGCGTTCAACCGCGAGCGCACCATCGCTCCGGGGCTGCCGAGCATCGACGATCTCAAGACCACCTATCCCGTGCGGTCGATCGACGCGGACACGTATTTTCTTGGCGTGGTGGGCGATCCGATCGCGCACAGCCTGAGCCCGGTGCTGCACAATCACATGCTGCTTCGGACGCGGACCAACGCGCTTTATGTGCCGCTGCGGGTGCCGAAAGATGAGTTGGCCGAGGCGGTGAAGGCGTTCGACGCGCTGCCGATCCGCGGTTACAGCGTGACGATGCCTCACAAGGAGGACGCCGCGAAGCTCGCGCAGGAAGCCGATGCGTTCACGCAGGCGTCGCAGGCCAGCAATGTGCTCGTCCGCAAAGCCGATGGCACGTTCGCTGCGTTCAACACCGATCACACCGCGGCCGTGGAGACGCTGAAGCACTACCTCGGCACGCACGCCCGCGAAGATGGCACCTTCCCGGCACTCGCGCAACTCGATGTGCTCATCCTCGGCAGCGGCGGCGTGGCACGGGCCATCGCACACGGTCTGCACTCAGAAGGCTCACACCTGACCATCGCCGCCCGCGACATGGACAAGGGGCACACACTCGCGGCAGAAGTGCATTGCAAAGCCATCGACTGGCAGGGGCGGCACAACGTCCGCTGCGATGTGCTAATCAACTGCACGCCGATCGGCATGCACCCGAACGTTGACGCGGCACCGGTGCACCACAGCTTCCTGCAGCCGGGGATGATCGTCTTCGACACAGTCTACACCCCGGAGACGACACTGCTGATCCGTGAAGCCAAGGCCCGCGGCGCCGGGGTCATCACGGGCGTGGAGATGTTCGTGCGTCAGGCCGCACGGCAATTTGAACTTTTCACCGGCAAAGCGCCCGACCTCGATAAAATGCGCGAAGTCGTCCGCAAAGCGATGTCGCCGATTGTGAAAGCACTGGAGCAGGAAGCCGAGGACGCGGAGAAGGGGAACTGATGAAAGCCACGATCGCATTGCTTTGCCTGCTGTCACCGCTGACCGCGGGCGAGTTCAATCCCACGATCAACATCGGCGATGCAGCCCCGGCGTGGCGGAATCTCGAAGGCACCGACGGCAAGCGGCACGCACTCGCCAATCTCAAAGACAAGGACATCGTCGTCGTCGCGTTCATCTGCAACAGTTGCGCCACCGTCGCCACCTATGAAGACCGCATCAACGCCTTCGTCGGCAAGCAGTGCGGCAAGAACGCCAAGACAGCATTCGTGGCGATCAACGTCAACACCATCAAGGCCGACGCACTGCCGATGATGAAGGAGCGGGCGAAGAAGCAGAAGTATGCGTTCGCGTACTTGTACGATCCCTCGCAGCAGATCGCGAAACAATTCGGGGCACGCTACACACCAGAGTTCTTTGTGCTGAACAAGGATCGCAAGATCGCCTACATGGGCGCGATGGACGACAAGTCGAACGCGAAAGAAGTGAAGGTACAGTTTCTTGCGGCTGCTGTCGAGGCGGTGCTGGCGGGCAAGCCGGCCCCGAAAACCGAGACGGCACCGTTCGGCTGCCGCATCCGCTATCAGCAGAAGTAATTCAACCCGGCAGAGTCACAGATTTTCCACTGCGCGACGATTCATAAATCGCACAGATCAGTTGCACGGCCTTGCGGCCTTCGCGTCCGTCGACAGCGGGTGCCCGCTGGTCGCGGATGGCCTGCACGAAGTCGGCAAGCTGCCGGCGGTGGCCTTCGTGACTGATGGCTTTGGGGTCCGCCGCACCGCCGCTGGTGCCGACCCTGGCTGCGAAACGCTTGCGTATCTCGTCGTCGTGCGGCGTGGCCGCGGCAAAATCCCAGCGGAGCACGTCGTCCTGCTCGATCACCGCAGAGCCCTGATTGCCGTGGAGAGCGATCGTCTTCGGATAGCCCGGATGCACGCTGGTGGTGGCCTGGATCACGCCGAGCGCACCGCCCTGGAACCGCACGACCGCCACGGCAGTGTCTTCGACCTCGATCCGTTGGTGTGCGAGTGTGGCCGTGAATCCGCTGACTTGCGTTGCGTCGCCCATCATCCACAGCAGCAGATCGACGCTGTGAATGGCCTGGTTCATCAGGGCACCGCCACCGTCGAGAGCCTGTGTGCCTTTCCAGCCACCCTCGTCGTAGTAGGCCTGCGACCGCCACCACTTGCAGGTCGTCTCGGCGAGCGTGATCCGCCCGAACCGCTGGGCCTCGACTGCGGCTTTGAGCGCCATGCTCGAGTCGGCGAAGCGGCTTGGGAAGATCGTGCAAAGCTGAACACCTGCACTGCGACAGCCGTCAATGATGGCATCGCACCGCGCGGGCGTGATCTCGAGCGGCTTTTCCACAACGACGTGCTTCCCTGCCGCCGCTGCCGCCAGAGCAGGCTCCCGATGCGCTCCGCTCGGCGTGGTGATGATCACCACATCCACACCCGGTGCCCGTAGTGCTTCCGCCAGCGTGGTGAAGATCGGGCACTCAGGGATGCCCGTCTCGGCGATCAGCGCGGTACCGTTTGCCGGCATGCGGCTCACCAGCGCCGCGACACGCGTGTCAGGGATTTCCTGGAGTGCCCGGGCATGAAACCGCGCGATCATTCCACAGCCAACAATGGCGAATCCGAGTGGCTCAGACATGGACGCTCTCACGCAAACCAAAGGGTAAACGCATCCACTGTCATAGTCGCAGACACCCTGCCTGTCCGCGGTTCCAACGCGATCGCCTGTTCGCGCCAGGCCACAGTTCGGATTTTTCGGCAAAATGTGAAGCCAAACCGGTAGGTTTTGTGTTTAATCGCTGGGTACCATCCAACTTGATCGACGCCATGAACCTGCGGACCTTTTACATCACACTCGGTGTGCTGAGCGCAGTTGTGCTGTGGAGCTACTGGAGCACGATCCTCCTCGCGGCGGATCGCTGGGCCAGCGACGACCAGTACAGCCACGGCTGGCTAGTACCCTTCTTCTCACTCTATCTCCTTTGGCACCGCCGCGACTTGATCGAGGCGCATCGACTGCGACGCGGTGAAACGCTGGCTCCAAGCTGGTGGTGCATGCCATTCCTGCTGCTGGCCCTGGTGCTCCGCTACATCGAAGTCCGCTTCTTTTACAACGGGCTCGACTCCCTGTCGATGATCCCGATGTTTATGGGCGTGATGCTGGCGGTGGGCGGTTGGCCTGCGTTCCGCTGGTCGTGGCCCGCGACGGTGTTTCTCGTGTTCATGGTGCCACTCCCCTTCTTTCTGCACACGGCAATGTCGACCCAGCTGCAAGGCATGGCGACCAGTATGAGTGCGTTTACCCTGCAAACGCTGGGCTTGCCCGCGGTCGCCGAGGGGACGCAGATCATGATCAACGAAAGCCGTGTCAGCGTGGTGGAAGCCTGCAGCGGACTGGGAATGATCGTGACGTTTGCAGCTCTGTCGACAGCGGTGGTGCTGATGATCAATTCGCGGTGGTGGGTGAAAGCCGGCTTGCTGCTGGGTGCGATTCCGGTGTCGATCATCTGCAATGTGGTGCGGATTTGCACTTACGGCGTGTTCAAGTACGCCGGCTACGGCCCCGAGACGATGGAGCTCATTCACGATATCGTGGGCTGGCTGATGATTCTGCTGGGCATTGGCCTCATTTTCGTTGAACTCTTCGTGCTGGAACGTATAGTAGTGGCTCAAGATCAGGGCGGGACTGACGACCGGCCCCTGAATCTGCCGTACGGATTCGCGGCACCTCAATCGAAATCGTAATTTTTTGCGTTTTATACTTGGTTTTTCCGTGGGCCTCAGCGAGAATCGCACTCTATGTCAGCCCCCAACACACCGCCCGTGACCGACCCAAAGCGAGCGAAACCCGCTCAGATGGCCATCGGCTTGGCCAGCTTGGGGCGTGCGGTCCGACGCTACTCCCTCCTGGTCTTCATATTCGCGTTGCTCTCGGCTGTCGCCGGCGCGCTCGTCTACTTCTTCCTGCCGCTGCCGAAGAACACTGGCCGAATGGTCTACCTCGTCGACTCACAACAGCAGCACGTGCTCAATCCCAACACTTGGAGCTCGCGCGATGCGGCGAACTTCCGAAACTATCAGGTCAACTTGCTGCTGGGCCGAACCGTTTTGAATGTTGCGATGTCCGAACCGGGGATCGCATCGCTGCCAATGTTCGAGCAGGACCGCTCCATCGATGGCGTGCAGTATCTGCAGACGAACCTCAGAGTCGACTGGTCGACCGGTAGCGAACACATGCGGGTCACACTTGAAGGGAACGACCCGCAGGAAATTCTCATGGTGCTCAACGCTGTAGACAAGGCTTTCGAGAAGGAAGTGGTATTCAACGAGCACCGTCGTCGGCATGATCGCATGGAGCAACTCCGCAATCTCCAGCTGTCGTACATGGAAAAGGTCAAGACCACCAAAGCCAACATTCGCAGCATCCTGACCACAATCAACAGTGCAGACCCGATCGTACAAGCGGCTCAGGAGCGCCTTCTCACTTCGATGATGGGGCAGTCTGACGCGGAAATGCTGCGTTTGCATGCTGCACATCGGGTGTTGTCGCTGGAGGAAGCTCGCGTGGTCGAGGAGACGAAACTGCCACCAGCACTCCGCTCCCCGCCCCCGCGATCGATGGTCGAGCAGTATGTCGAAAGCGATCCGCAGATCCGCGAACTGCGGGCCCAACTCGATGTCGCGATGGCCAAGATCAAGCGTTATGACGGGGTGCTGCCGCAGGGCGCCAAGCCCGCACCCTACGTGGCACTTGAGACTGAGGTCGCGACGCTGCAGACTCGATTGAGTGACGGCCTGCCCAAGCTGTACACAGCCTACGAGAAACAGCTGAAAGAACTGCAGATCAAGGGCGAACAGAATCTGCTCGCCAGTATCAAGAATCGCCTCGATATGGTCCGCCAGCAGCAGGAAGCTGTGTCGAAAGATGTCGAGCGCCTCGCCGGTGAGATGCAGAAATTCAAGGAACAGAATGCCAAGGTCGAAGACCTGATGGTCGAAGTCACCAACAATCAATCGATCGCAACCAAGATCAGCAACGACCTTGTGAACATGCAGACAGAGCTGACGGCCCCGGTTCGCGTGTCGAAGTGGGAATCAGCCTACGTGTTCCCCGGGATTGAAGGCAATCGCCGGGCGAAGTACACTGCGATCGCAGTACTCGGCTTCTTGGTGCTGGGCTTGGCCCTCGCACAGTGGCTGGAAATTCGCCATCGCCGCATCCAGACGTTGGCCGAAGTGACGGAAGGACTCGGTCTTCAGATTCTGGGCACAGTCCCGGCGATGCCTAAAGGCGGCGTGACTGCCAAGAGCAACTGGCCGCACCTGCTCACGGAAGCCGTGAACACCACGCGGACCATGCTGCTCTCCGGCCCATACGCCGAGTCGACCAAAACACTGCTGGTCACCAGCGCGATGAGCGGTGAGGGTAAGACCTCACTGACAACACACCTGGCAGTGAGCCTCGCCGGTGCGGGTCGTCGCGTGCTGTTGATCGATGCTGACATGCGTCGCCCTGCTGTGCACAAAGTGTTGGGTTTGGAATCGAAGCCGGGTCTGGCCGAACTCCTGGTGGGCAACGCCTTGCTCGACGATGTCACCCAGACCTGCAAGATCGCCGGGTTGCATCTGGTGGCTGCCGGCGTGTACAGTCGCGAAGCCGCTGCCGCTCTTTCAGGCGAGACGTTTTCTCAGATGCTCAAAGACGCCTCCATTGGCTACGATTTCGTGCTGGTCGATTCACCGCCGATTTTGCCCGTGTCGGATGCTCTCGCCATCAGCAAAAACGTCGACGGTGTGTTGATCTCGGTGATGCAGGATCTCAGCCGCTACGGTGCGGTGCAGACGGCTTGTCAACGATTGAACGTGGTCGGTGCCAACGTGCTGGGCGTCGTGGTTTCAGGCGTGAAGACCACCGGCGGCTACTATTACTACTACTACGATGAGCGCTATTCGAAGCCTGAGACGGCATCGGCCTCTGCACCCGAACCTGTCGCCGAACCCGAAACTTCGGCGATCGTGCCGGCTACGCCGGTGGAACCACCGTCTGCGTGACCGGGTTTGATTGTCAGCCGTTTTCGCCTGACCTCGTACATCCGCGCCGGCCCGGCAGGGTCGTCGATCTTCCCTTGAGAGTCTGACCATGGCCCAGGCTTGGCGCTACGCCGCGACTGCGGCATTCACGATTCTTGTCATCGCTGCCGGCATTCTTCACGGTCAGCACACCTTCCGGTGGGAAGCCAAACCGCCACTGGACGCCTACGTCGAGCGCATGAAAGCGGTGCCGATCTCCTTCGAGAACTGGGTTGGCGAAGATCTGCCAAAATTCACAGACGATCTGAAAGCCCACGGCATCGAAGACTACATCTACCGCATCTACAAGAATCGCGGGAGCACCGAGTCCTACCGCGTGCTACTCGTGGTCGGTCGCCCCGGCCCGATTGCGGCTCACACACCGGATGTCTGTAATCGCGGTGCAGGCTACACCGCCATCGGCGACCAGAAGCGGGCCGACATTCACGGCTTGGATGCTCACGGTGCCAAAGACGGTCGCATCTACCAAATGTGGAGCATGAAGTTCAAGCCCCCCATCACTCGTGCGGCGGACGCACTCGATCAGGATTTCCGCTGGGCCTGGATGGCACCCGGCAAGACGATCCAAGCTCCGGAAGTGGCCCGATATGAATTCGCCTCGCAGCCCGCACTCTACAAGATCTACGTCATTCACGATCAGCCGTCCTCGCAGGCGGTGACCTCGGCACCCACCGCGACGCCTTCCGTGGCTACACCGTCTCATGCCGGTACCGTCCATGAGCCTACCAAGTTCCTGCAGACGTTCCTGCCGAAAGTCGAAGCCGCTCTCAAAGATCCCGGACCCGCAAAGTAAATACACTCCTGAGTCGCACCGTGTCGCGCAGCCCCGACAATCCGAACCTCTCGTCCTACGCGACGCAGCGTGTGCTCGACTGGTGCGTCGCGCTGCCGGCATCCGTGGTGGCGTTGCCGATCGTTCTCGCCGCCGCACTCGCCGTGAAGCTCAATTCCCGTGGCCCGGTGTTCTACACGCAATATCGCTGCGGTCGTGGCGAGAGGCCCTTCCGCATCGTCAAGCTGCGCACCATGTATCACAACTGCGAATCGGAGAGCGGTGCCTGCTGGAGCACCAACGGCGATCCGCGGGTCACCCGCGTCGGTCGCGTGCTCCGCAAGCTGCATCTCGATGAACTCCCGCAACTCTGGAACGTGCTCAGCGGTGAGATGAGCCTGGTCGGGCCGCGGCCGGAGCGCCCGGAAATCCTCGACGACCTCGAATCAACGATTCCGCTTGTGCGCAGCCGCTGCCTGGTGCGGCCGGGCGTCACGGGGCTCGCTCAGATTCAGCAACCGCCCGACGTGACCCCTGACTGCTTCCGCCGCAAGCTGAGCTACGATCGCCATTACATCTTCAAGCGGGGCCTGCTGACGGATCTCCGGATCCTCGTCGGGACTGTGCTTTACCTCTGCGGATTGTCGTATGGTCGTGTCCGCAAGCTGGCCGGGCTGAGCGTGCCGGTGATGCCTGATGAGGTGCTGACCTACCGCGTTCCGGCGAGCTCGCATGACGCAGTGGCCGCTCCCTTTCTGGAAGCCCCGCGCGGGGTGTCGAGCTAGGCGGACATGGATTATTTCTTTTTGTATGTGCTCACCGCGGTGATGCTGATTCGACCGGAGGATCTCTTCGGAGAGCTCGACGGCGCGAATCTCTACCTCTACACGATCCTCATTACCGCTGTTGCCGCACTCCCCAAGCTGACGCATGTCCTGACACTCCCGGAACTGACACGGCGACCTATCGCTGTCTGCGTGCTGGGGTTCTTCGCATCGCTGGCGGCTTCGGGCTTTCTGAGCGGACGCACCGAGCTCACGCAGGAATACCTGGAAGGCTTCTTCAAAGTCGCGCTCTACTACTTCCTGCTGATCGCGATCCTCGACACGCCTGAACGACTGAAATACTTCCTCGGCTGGCTGGTGCCCTGCATCTGCGGTGTCGCCATCGTCGCTTCGCTGCACTACTACGAGGTTGTGGATTTCCCAAAGCTGACACCGACGATCGTCGAAATGCGGACTGACAAGGAAACGGGGGAGCAGACCGAAATCAAGCGAGCACTGGCGGGTGGGATCTTCGGCGATCCCAACGATCTTTCGCTGATCCTCACACTCGGGATTCTCTGCTGCGTCTACCACATGATGAGCACACCGGACACGTCGGCCAAGCTCTTCTGGCTGGTGCCGATCGCGCCGCTCTTCTTTGTGACTTCGCTCACTGGCTCCCGCGGGGGCATGCTGGGTCTTCTCGCGGGATTTGCCGCGATTGTCTATGCCCGGAGGGGCATGCGCGCGGGCATCCCCATCATCATCCTCGGCATCGTTGCACTGCTCTATTTTGCCGGCGGTCGGTCCGCGGATATCGCCGGCGGCGGCACCGCACGCGAACGTCTCAACCTCTGGGGGGAAGGAATCTCCGCTCTGCTGCGCCATCCGTTCATCATCCCGTTCGGGCTCGGGCCCGGCTGGTACATCGAGGATCAGGGCCTGCTTGCGCACAATTCCTTCATCAACACCTACGTGGAACTCGGCCTCTTCGGCGGCGGTTTCTTTCTCGTGGCATTCCTCAGTGCGCTGTGGCTGATCGATCGAGGCATGAAGACCGCGGAGCCTCAGGAGTGGTCCCGTGTGATGCGGCCCGCGATGCTCGGGATCGTCCTCGCCTACGCGGCCGGGTGTTTCTCGCTGTCGCGACATCTGGTTCTGCCTACCTATCTGGTTCTCGGCCTCGCAACGGCGTATATCAGTCTGCAGGGCGATCCACCGGTGGAGCATCAAGTCAATTCGCGTTGGCTGCGATGGACCGTGCCAGCCGCGGTCCTTGGCCTGGTTGGTCTCAAAGTTCTAACCGTATTCCTGGGTATGAGGGTCTGACGTGGCATCGGCCAACGGGAGCGCGACTGTCTTGTCCCGTGCACAACGACATGCGGACACTCCCCTGCCCCAGTCGGCATCGACGGCGCTGCGGGCATCGACGCCGCACCGTTCGGTCATCGTGGCCTCGAAGAAATGGCCGCGCATCGACCTGGGCGAAATCTGGAAGTTCCGCGAACTGCTCTTCTTCCTCGTCTGGCGCGATGTCAAAGTCCGCTACAAGCAGACGTTCCTCGGCGTAGCCTGGGCCGTGCTCCAACCCGCGATGATGATGGTGGTCTTCACCGTCTTCTTCCACCGCATCGCCGGCATCGACACTGCTGGACTCCCCGCGCCGCTGTTCTATCTTTCCGGACTCCTGCCCTGGTTCTTCTTCCAGCAGGCGGTGAACAGTTCCGGCATGAGCGTGGTCGGCTCTGAACAACTCATCACGAAAATCTATTTTCCCCGGCTGATCATCCCGTTTGCGGCGGTCTTCGCAGCGGTCTTCGATTCGCTGATCGCCCTGACGCTGCTCGGTGTGATGTGCCTCTTCTACGGCGTCATGCCCGCAGCCACAATCGTCCTGCTGCCGCTGATCTACGTGATCATCGCGATGCTGGCGATCGGGCTCGGCACACTGATCGCCGCGCTGAACGTGGTCTACCGCGACTTCCGCTATGTCGTGCCCTTCGCACTGCAACTGGGTTTGTTCGCGACGCCGACGATCTACAAGACACTGGAAGGGCACGAGGGTCGCACGCTGAATCTGCTGGCGGATGTGAACCCCATGACCGCCCTGGTCAGCGGCTATCGCTCCGCTGCCATTGGCGGTGACATGGACTGGCGTGCCATGGGCGTCGCGCTGCTCATCGCACTGCTGATGATGGTGATCGGCTGCTTCTACTTCCGCAAAACGGAAGACCGCTTCGCGGACATCATCTGAGATTGGTCCTGACTGCTAGAGCATTTCTGATTTCCATGTAGCGTTTATGTCAGCTCTTGCTAAGATTCATTCCAGCTCAGGAGGGGCTGCGATGAAAGCGATCTCGGACGATCTTCGACAACGGGTGTTGGCCGCCCTTGATGCCGGGGGCAAAA
>JBGSSZ010000525.1:0-19041 GCA_041736785.1 Limnoglobus sp. | reverse complement strand
AGCCCGAAGGCTACACGCTCTCGGTGCGGCTGCCGGCGAAGCGGAAGGATCTCGACGATGTGATGCGGCTGCACGTCCCCGCGCGCGGCGTCGGATCGAAGCCTCTACTCGAACCGGCGGGCGTCGTTTTCAGCCAGAGCTTCTACCTCGATCAGGGCCACCTCTGGACGCACCGCGACACGGTAATCGCCGACGATCAATCCCGCAAAGACTTCGAGAAAGCCGCGGCGGACATCTCGAAGGTGATCCCCGGCACGAGCCTCGGCAAGGTGCTCGAAGGGCTCGGGCCGCACCATCGGCTGGTGATGGCAGAGACGGGCGAGAAGCTTTACAAGCGCCAGCCGGGGCAGCCGATCCCCGCCGCCGCGTATGTCGCCAGCCTCCGCGACCCCAAAATGAGCAAGAGCCTCGACGGCATCCTCCGCGCCGGTGGCCTCATCGCCGGGTTCCAGACTGGCTGGAGCATGAAAGAACAGGATCACGACGGCGTGAAGATCGTCTCCTATTCCTTCCCGGAGAAGGGCGATCCGAAATTCGACGACGTCGACAATCTGCGCTTCAATGCCAAGCCGTCGTTTGCGTTCGTCGACGACAATCTCATCGTCGGCAGCACGCCGGGGATTGTCAAAGCCCTGATTCCGATTCTGAAGTCGGAAGGCCCAGGCTCGCCGGAAGTCTGGCGGTTCAAGGTCTACGCCGCCGGTGCGGCGGATGCACTCGCCGCGTATCCTGATGCCACCGTCACGGAGACGATCCTCAGCCAGGGCATCAGCCTCGCCGAGGCCCGCAAGCAGGTGATTGACTTCACCAAGTGGCTCCGCAGGCTCGGCACTGCATCCATCACGATCGATCACACGGCCGACTCCTACCGCTTCGACGTGAAGTGGACCTTTTCGCCCCAGGGTGCGCGATGAACCACTGGCAGCCCTACACGCCGAGCGCGGCCGAACCGTGGGATCTGAAGAAGGTCGGCCATCTCTATCGCCGGGCCGGCTTCGGTGCCACGCACGCAGCGATGCAGAAGGCTCTCGCTGACGGCCCCGCTAAGACGATCGACGCACTGCTCGCCGGTGGCACGGTCGACGATGAGTTCGAAACCACCAGCGCATTCATGGTGAGTGAGCGCAGCCTGCCGGCCGGGGCTCCGACCCGCCAACTCGCCGCGTGGTGGCTCTATCGCATGATGCACAGCCCGCATCCCCTGCGTGAGAAACTCGCGCTCTTCTGGCACAATCACTTCGCCACCAGCAATGTGAAAGTCGCCAACGCCCGCTACATGCTCGGCCAGTATCGCACCATCCACACGCACGCGCTCGCATCGTTTGCTGATCTGCTGCAGGCGATGACCGTCGATCCGGCCATGATGGTCTGGCTCGACACGGTCGAGAGCAAGAAGGGCATGCCCAACGAAAACTATGCTCGCGAACTGATGGAGTTGTTCAGCCTCGGCATCGGGCACTACACCGAAGCCGATATCCGCGAAGCGGCGAAGGCCTTCACCGGCTATGGCATCCAAAAGGGCAAATGCGTCTTCACGGCACGCAATCACGACGGCAGCCTCAAGAGAGTCTTCGGCACCAGGAGTGCTTACAAGGCCGAAGGGATCGTCGGGCTCTGTCTGAAACAAGAGGCGTGTGCGAAATTCATCGTCGGCAAGCTTTGCACGTTCTTCATCAGCGACACCACACCACCCGATGCCGCCGCGATCGATGCGCTGGCCGCGGAGTATCGCAGGAGCGGCTACGACACGGCAACGATCGTCAGCACGATCCTGCGGTCCGAGCGGTTCTTCAAGAGCTACCGTCAGAAGGTGAAATCACCGGTGGAGTTCGCGGTCGGCATCGTCCGCGCCCTCGAGGGCAACGTCGGCCCGCTACCGTTGGCGGAGGCACTCGAAGGTTTGGGCCAAGTACTCTTCGAACCGCCGTCGGTCAAAGGCTGGGATGGCGGCACCGCCTGGCTCAACGCCCAGAGCCTGCTCTTCCGGCAGAACCTGGCACTGGCGATCACCAGCACTGATGACAGTCGCTTCGGCCGCCGCTGCGATCCCGCGGCAGTGCTGGACAAACGCTCTGACGGCGAGGCTCTCGATCATCTGTTGGTGCTGTTTCTGCAAGGCGATGTCCCCGCGGCAAGCCGGGTGAAGCTGACGAGTTATTTGAAGACCTCGAAGTCTCTGAACGCTCCGCCGTTCTGGAGCGCTGACGACGTGCAAAACCACCGGTTGCGATCGCTGACGCATCTGGTGTTGTCGCTACCGGAGTATCAATTGTCATAACGAGCCGGAAGCGTCAGCGACGGTTCCATTCACCCGTCGCTGACGCTTCCGGCTCGTCAGGAGAGCAATGATGGCCACTCGTCGCGAATTTCTGAAAGCCTCCACGCTGCTGGGCTTCGGAGCCACGGTGCCGACGTTTCTGGGTCGTGCCGCCCGGGCTGTCGATACCAAAGCCAGCCAGGACAAAATCCTCGTCGTCGTGCAACTCACCGGCGGCAACGATGGACTCAACACCGTCATCCCGAAAGCCAGTCCGCTCTACAAGAAGTACCGGCCCGGTATCGGCATTCCGAGCGACAAGCTCTTTCGTATCAACGGCGAGATCGGCCTGCACCCAAGCCTGGCGGGGTTCGGTCGCCTGCTCAACGACCACGCCGCCGCCGTGATCGTGCAGGGCGTCGGTTACCCGAACCCGGACCAGTCGCACTTCCGCAGCATGGACATCTGGCAGGCGGGCAGCACTGCGAAGACGCTCAACGAAGGCTGGCTCGGCAAGGCGCTGAAGTCGAAACCGATGCCCGCGTTTCACCTCGCGGCTGACAATGAAGCTGCCCCGCTCGCGTTCGCCGGTGCCTCCGCTCGGGTGCCGTCGCTGACCTCGCTCGAAGACTTTCAGTTGAAGTTTGTCGCGGCCAACAAAGGCGATAAGGCCCAGCAAAAGAAGCTGCTGGAAGATGTGTCGAAGGGCCAGCCGAGTGAGCCGAGCCTGCTCGACTTCGTCCGTCGCACCGCGACCGACACGTATGCGACGACCGACAAGCTCGCCGCCATCGGCAAGAACTACGAACCGAAGGCCCCGTATCCGGTGTCGACGTTTGGCAATCGGCTCAAGCTCGCGGCTCAACTGATCGATGCCGGCATCGGGGCCCGCATCTTCTACGTCACGCTCGACGGCTTCGACACGCACAGCGCTCAGGGTGGTCTGGCCGGCACGCACGCCAATCTGCTCACCAATCTCGGCGACGGTTTGAGTGCGTTCTACCGCGACTTGAAAGACCGCGGTCACGGCGATCGCGTCGCCGTGATGACCTTCTCCGAGTTCGGCCGTCGGGCCAAAGAAAACGGCAGCGGCGGCACCGATCACGGCAGCGGAGCCCCGATGCTCCTCGTCGGCGGCAAGCTCAAAGCCGGCGTCATCGGCGAGCACCCTGACCTCGAGAAGCTCTCCGACGGCAATCTCGTCCACGCCATCGATTTCCGCCAGGTCTACGCCAGCGTGCTCGAACAGTGGCTCGGAATCGACAGCAGCAAGCTGCTGGGCGAGAAGTTCAAGACGCTGAAACTGTTTGCGTGACCCTGCCGCCGGGGTTGTAAGAAGCCGCGGGCCTTGCGACTATGATGATGTAACAACCCACCGCGGAGACTCGGCATGGCTGTGCGTCACATCGTCGCCACGGGAATCGTCCTCGCCATGGCCGGCGGTGCGTTCTACTCTGCGTCCGCGATCCCCCACGAGTACGCACTCTCGCCGTTATTGGCACAGGCCGATGAGAAGGACCGCGTCGCCGCTCCCGAACTCGACGGCGGCATCGCTTGGCTGAACACTGCCGGACCGATCAAGATGAGCGACCTCAAAGGCAAGGTCGTGCTGCTGGACTTCTGGACGCTCTGCTGCATCAACTGCATCCACATCATGCCCGACCTCGCCAAGCTGGAGAAGAAATATCCGAACGAACTCGTGGTGATCGGCGTGCACTCGGCGAAGTTTGAAAACGAGAAGGACACGCGGAGCATCCGCCAGGCGATCCTCCGCTACGAAATCGCTCACCCGGTGGTGAACGACGCCAACCACAAGATCTGGAACCGCTACGGCGTGGAGTCGTGGCCGACGATGGCCGTCGTCGATCCCGAAGGCAAGATGGTCGGCGTGATCTCGGGCGAAGGCAACTACGAAGTGCTCGACAAGGTGATCGCCAGGCTGATCGCTGACGCGAAAGCGAAGGGCACGCTCAATGAGAAGCCGATCCGCTTCGATCTGATCCGCTATCGCGACACGGCCGACACGCCACTTTTCTTCCCCGGCAAGGTGCTCGCCGACGGCCCGGGCGACCGGCTGTTCATCGCCGACAGCACGCACCACCGCATCGTCGTCACCACTCTCGCCGGCGAAGCCAAGCTGATCATTGGCACCGGCACACCCGGCAACAAGGATGGCTCCGCCAGCGAGGCACAGTTCGACGACCCGCACGGCCTGGCACTCGATGGCGACACGCTCTACATCGCTGACCGCAAGAACCACACGATCCGTGCCCTCAATCTGAAAACGAATCTGGTCAGCACCATCGCCGGCACGGGCAAGCAGGATGGCGACTTCGAGAACCGCCGGCTGCAAGGGTACGTCCCCGCGAAGCAACTGGGGCTGAACAGTCCCTGGGACTTGCTCCGCGTAGGGCGGAAGCTCTATATCGCGATGGCGGGGCACCACCAGATCTGGGTGATGGACCTCGATGCCGGGAAGCTGAAACCGTTCGCCGGCACAGGCAATGAGAACATTCGCGACGGCCCGCTGTATGCCGCGTACTTCGCTCAGCCGTCGGGGCTCGCGACCGATGGCAAATTTCTTTATGTCGCTGACAGCGAGGTCAGTGCGATCCGCAAGCTGCCGCTCGATGGCGAAGGCCGCGTGACCACGCTCGTCGGTGAGGGGCTCTTCGAGTTTGGCGATATCGACGGCATCGGCAACCGGGCCCGCCTGCAGCACGCCCTCGCCGTGGCCATGCTCGACGGTAAGCTGATCGTCGCCGACACATACAACAACAAGCTCAAAACGCTCGACCCCGCCACGCGAGAACTCAAGTCCTGGCTCGGCGGCGACAGCACGACAAGCTGGTTCCGCGGGCCGCTTTTCAACGAGCCTGCCGGGCTGAGCCTCGCCAATGGCAAACTCTATGTGGCTGACACCAACGCCAGCCGCATCCGCGTGGTCGATCTGAAAACCAACGCGGTCAGTACACTGGTGCTGAAAGGGGTCGATCCCCCGCCGCCGCAGAAGGACTGGCAGCCACCAGCGCAGAAGTGATACAGTCCATCGCGAGGTGGCCCGACTCCGTACGAGGTGCGTCATGTGGAAATCGCTCTGCACACTGCTGCTGACCGCCGCTATGGCGTCGGCGCAGTCCGATGCGTGGTACGCCAAAGCCGTCAAGAGCGTCGAAGCCAGCTTCGAGCCCGCCACGGCGAAGCCGGGCCAGACGGTCACCTTCAAGCTCACGATTGATTTGCACGAGGGGTATCACACCTATCCCACCATGCAGAAAGACAAAAACGCGGACGGGCAGGTGAACAAAATCGCGTTTCCCGAGGGCGGGCCGCTGATCTTCGTCGGCAATGTCAAGGAGCCCAAGAATCCTGACGTGAAAGCGGAACCGCTGCTGGGGATCAAAGCCCTGCACACCTACCACGGAATCGTGGTGTACGAACGCACCGCCGTGGTGTCGCCGAAGGCCACGGCGGGCGAGGTGCGCGTGGCTCTGAAAGCCTTGCGTCTGAGCGTATGCGATGAAAGCTCGTGCTATGGGCCGAAGACGCTGACGCCCGCAACGAAGCTGACCATCACAGGCGACCCGGTGCCCGTGGAAAAAGCCTGGGCGGCGGAGGTGGAGAAAGCATTGGCCGGCAAGTAAGGTATTTACCATACCTTTCCAAGTTCGAGCGATTATGCGATTTGCAATCTCTTTCATTCTGATTGCCTGCGGCACCGCCGCGGCTCAGTTGCCCGATCCGTTCGCTGATCCGAGTGACGCGAAGCGGTTCGCCGACATTGCCACGGTCGAGACGAGCATCACGCCGAAGGCGGCGAAACCGGGTGCGGTGGTTACACTGTCGTTGACCGTCACGTTGAAGCCGACCTGCCACACCTATCCCGTCAGCTTTCTGGGCAAAGGCCAGATCGGCAAGAACACGATTGTCACCCCAGCCGGCGGGCCGCTGATTGCGGTGGAAGCCGTCGAGGATCCGCAGAAAAAATATCAGACCAAGCCGGGTGAAAAGCCGGGCGAGACTGAGATCTACTACGTCGATGTCGTGACGTGGGAGTGGCAGGCTGTGGTCTCGCCACTTGCCAAGGCCGGCCCCTACGCACTCAATTTCGACAAATCCCGCCTGCTCGCCTGCAATGAACACAACTGTTTCACGTCCAACAAATCAGACATCCCCGTCGTCGCGTTCGAGGTGCTCGCCGGGCCGGCGGTTTCCGTTCCGGTGAACTATCAGCTTGCGGTGGACAAAGCGCTCGGCGGCGAGACGCCCGTGGCTCCACCGCCCCCCGCGCCCGTCGAAGAGAAGCAAGGCCTCAAGCGCAAGGACGCCAAACCGCTAGCGGAGTATCAGGCTGATCTTGATGCCGTCGCCGCGTCGCTGGTGAAAAGCGAAGCCAGCGCGACGACCGTCAGCAGCAGCGGTCTGCTCGGCCTGCTCACCGCCGCGATCTTCTGGGGCTACATCTCGCTGATCACGCCCTGCGTCTTCCCGATGATCCCCATCACGGTGAGTCTGTTCCTCAAGCAATCGCATCACTCCACTGCCGGGGCCGTGAAATACGCACTCGTCTACTGCCTCACCATTGTCGTCGTGCTCGGCCTCGCGGCGGTGTTTCTGCTGGGCGTCTTCCGCGAACTCAGCGTCTCGCCGGGAATGAACCTCTTTCTCGGCCTGCTGCTGTTTGTCTTTGCACTGTCGCTCTTCGGCATGTACGACATCCAGCTTCCCGGCTTCCTGCTGCGGGCCACGGAGAAACGCCGGGCTGGCGGCGGGATGATCGGCACCATCTTCGGAGCCTTGGCCTTTTCGATTGTGAGCTTCACCTGCGTGGCACCATTTCTCGGCGGCTTCGCCGGACTGGCCGCCAGCGGCAACTACAGCCGCACCGAGCTTGTGCTCGCCGGGCTGACCTTCGCGGCGGCATTCGCGTCGCCGTTCTTCGTGCTCGCCCTCTTCCCCAGCCTGCTCAAGAAGCTCCCCCGTTCCGGTGGCTGGCTCGACACGGTCAAGGCCGTGATGGGCTTCCTCGAGTTGGCGGCCGCGTTCAAGTTCTTCCGCACTGCGGAGCTTCGCCGGCCGCCCGTGGAATACTTCACCTATGATGTGGTGCTCGGGGCCTGGGTGGTGATCTCGCTGGTCTGCGGGCTCTATCTGCTGGGGCTGTTCCGGCTGCCGCATGACGACGAGAAGCCGAACCTGCCCGTGCCACGGCTGCTCTTCGCGCTGCTCTTCCTCGGCTTTGGTTGCTATCTCATGCCGGGGCTCTACAAGACCGCTGATGGGCGACCGCAGCGGCCGAGCGGTGTGGCGTTCGCCTGGGTGGAAGCGTTCCTGCTGCCGGAGCCGGTGGAGGATCTGCCGTGGAGTGCCGACCTGAAAGGCACTCTCGAATCGGCCCGCGCCAGCAAGAAGCTCGTCTTCGTTGACTTCACCGGCGTGACCTGCACCAACTGCAAATACAACGAGACGACGATCTTCCCCGTCGCGTCGATTAACGAATCGCTACGGAAGTATTCGCTGGTGCAGATGTACACCGACGATGTGCCGGCGGAGTTTTACCGCAATCCCCCGCCGCTGGCGGAGCGCAAGGACGAGGGGAGTGCCAATCTCGCATTTCAGGACAAGTGCTTCGGCACACAGCAACTGCCGCTGTATGTGATTCTGCAACCGCTTGCGGATGGCAGTGTGCGGGTCGTAAACATCTACGACGAAGGGAAGATCAACAACCGCGAAGCGTTCGCGGCCTTCCTGGCGAAGCCACTGAAGAAGTGAAGAGAACACCACACAAAAACTAGCCCGCATCGCAAGCAAGGGAATCTCTGTCAATCAACAGAGATTCCCTTGCTTGCGCTGTGGACTGGTGAAACGCCTCACAGTGTGATGCCGAAGCGGCTGCCGAACTGGGCGAAGTCGCTGCTGTCGATGGTGCCGTTGAAATCGAAGTCGAACGCTGAGCCGGTGAGCGTGACGCCGAAGACGCTACCGAACGCGGCGAAGTCCACCGCGGAGACGGTGCGGTCGCCGTTGACGTCGCCGAAGAGGCGGTGGAATGCGAAGAGGTTGTTGCTTACGCCGGGCAGGTTGACGGCCAGTGTGTAGAGCCCATCGGCGAGTGAGCCGAATTCCACGCTACTGCCGCTGAAGGTGATGAACGCGATGGCGCTGCCGGGCGTGTGCGTGACGTTGCGGGTGCCGGTGAAGCCGTTGATGGGGAAGTTCGCGGCTGTGAGTTGGCTCGGCACCGGAGCATTGAACGTCACGCTCACCGTCGACACCCGGCTCCGCTGCCCGCCGCCGTTGATCGTGTAGCCCGTCACAGCAGTCGGACCGCTGGGGAAGGTGAAGTCAGCGACCACCGGCAGGTGATCGCTCACCGTCGTGAGCAGGTTCAAGACACCCTGCCGCTGCGACGAATTGAGCGGCGTGTTGTTCAGAGCCGTGTTGCTCGGGACATTGATGTCGGTGTTGGCTGTGAGTGAGCCGTCGTTGCCGAAGGTGCGGTAGGAATTGGCTCGGTATTCGAGGCCGCTGCCATCGCTCAACTCCGTGGAGGTGAGGATGAAGTCGAAGCGGTCGTCGAGACCGCCGCCGGTGAGTCCGGGACCGGGGTTGTTGAGCGGTGCCTGAGTGTAGAGTCCATCCCAGGCGTTGGAATTGCGGACCCAGTTGCCGGTGGGGTTGGCCACGTCCTGTGCCTGACCATTGCCGGCTGCCAGAAACTGAGCATATGCGGGCTCGCTCGCGCCGCTGGCGTAGAAGTTGTAGTCGCCGACATAGAGAATGTTCGCCGTCGCCGGGAGCAGGTCGGCACTGGCACGGATGGCCTGAACTTCAGCGAGCCGCTTCGTGGCGTCACCGCTGTTGGTGTCGGCTTTCAGGTGCGAGTTGTAGATGTAGAGTTCGGTCGTGGTGCCATCGAGTCGGAGTTGATGGCGGAGCGTCTGCCGCGGCGCATTGGAGCCGCCGAAGTCGCCGACCGTGGCGGTCGCAAGATAATCGATGGTGCTGTTGCGGTAGACGATCCCCTGCGTGCCGCCGCCGACGGTGCCCCCGGCCACTTGCACGGCGCTGTACGCCCCTGCACCATAGTACGTGTTGAGTTGGCTGGCGACGGTGTTGATGGCGGTGAAGCCGGTGTCGGTCTCTTGCAGCAGGAGCACATCCACGGGCCGCAACAGCCCGCCGACATTTTGTTTGCCGATGGTGTCGAGGATGCCGAAATCGCTGATCGTGGGTGCGACGAGCCCCGCGCGGACGGTGCCGTCGGCTGCGGTGATGTTGTAGGTGACGACCCGCAAGTCCGCGGGTGTGATGCGGGCCTCGAGTTCGAGCAGCGTCAGCAATTTGGCCATAGCAGGTCAGTGTACGACTGAAACCTGCGAGTGCCAATCATCGGGCTGCCACCGGTTCGGGCTCCAGGTGTGTGCCACGAGGGGCGGCGTGCGGGCCGTGGGCTTTATAGCCTGCGGGTCGGCTCATATCGCTCACCATTGCACCGTAGCTGAGCGGCGTATCGTCATAGTCGTCGTGATCGTCGTAGCGACACACATAGCCGGGCTGCTTCGACTTCTCATACTCGCAGTGAAACGCCTGGACGATGGCACCCTGAATCTGCTCGCGGGCCGGGCCATGGATCGGATGGGCAATATCCGCATGGAGCTTGGCGCGGCCGTCGAGATCGCGAGCGGCGCGGTTTTCATCGAGCCGGCGACCGCAGCCGTTGCAGAATCGGGACCGCAGGTGGTTCTTGCACCCGCAGCCGCAGCGGTCCATCAGCTTGCGGCTCGGCATCGCGACAAACATGCCGCGGGTGCCCTCGATGATCTTCAAATCGCGGACCACAAACGAATGGTCGAAAGTGATGCTGCAGAACGCGAGCAGACGCTCGGTGTTCTGCTCGCAGAGCTTGATCCGCACTTCGGTGATTTCCACGTGTCGACTCCATGACGGGGACGGGGGGTGATCCTCACGGATTCAAAGGCCAACTGCGAACGACGAAAACACTCTCGGGTTCGAGCCCGGCGGGGGCAGCTTCGCGGACACTCTCCGCAACCCGCAGCGCCTCGCGGCGGTCGCGGCAGAGCGCGAAACAGGCGGAGCCGCTGCCAGTCATCTGCACACCGGCGGGCTTCTCCACCTCGAGTGCGTGCAGGACTTCACCGATGCCGGGAGCGATTTTCAGGGCGGGGGCCTGAAGTCGATTCATCATGGCCCGGCCGATTTCATCGACGTTGCCGCGGCGGACCGCCTTGCGAATGGCATCGCCACTCACGGGAGCCGACGGCACACTCAGTTCGCGATAGACCGCAGCGGTGGAGCAGCCGACGGGTGGTTTGACAATGACGAGATCGAGTGGTTCGCCCAGCGTCTCGGGTTCGACGATTTCGCCGCGGCCCGTGCACCAGGCGACCGGGGGATGCAGAAAGAAACTGACATCGGAGCCGATGCCGGCTGCGACTTCGGCGAGTTCATTCGGAGGTGCGTTGATGTCCCAAAGATCGTTGAGCGCCAGCAGTGTGGTGGCGGCGTCGCTTGAGCCTCCGCCGAGGCCGGCTTCCAGCGGGATTTTCTTGGTGAGCCGGACCATCGCCCCGAACTCCGTTCCGTAGCGGGTATGCAGCGCCACCGCCGCCTGCACAATCAGATTCCGTTCACTGAGGTCCATCCCCGTTTCGCTGCATTGCATCGCGACGGCTGGCTGGTCCAACCGGATGACTTCGAGCATGTCGAAGAGATCGACGGCGAGCATCAGCGTCTGTAGTTCGTGGTAGCCGTCGTCGCGTCGACCGCTCACTTCCAGGAACAGATTGACCTTGGCCGGTGCCCACGCCAGAGTGGCAGTCTCGCGGAAGCGGCGACCCCAAAATGGAGCGGCCCCGGCAGACTCCCGGGAGTAGCGGCGTTCGCGGCTCATGGTGCATCGCAATGCGGGTCGAAAGGCCCATCCCTGGGGAGAGTGGCGAACGAAGGCAGGGAGACTCTTCTGATTGCCCAGAACCCGGCTCCCTCGGGTCTCGGTGCGAATGAATTGACTTGAACGGTAATCATAATAATTTCTGCGGTCAAGAGGATTCTGAGAAATCTTTTCCACGCTCTTGACGGCTCGACTGCCGCACTGTCTTCAGAAAGCTCGCCAGCAGCGTCTGCAGCGTCCGGTCCCAGCCGTAGTCGAGGGCCCGCCGGATCGCGTTGGCCCGCAGATTCTGCCGCGGTGCCGGATCGCGGATCAGACTCGCCAGTGCTTCGGAAAAGGCATCCACCGCGCCAACCGGACAGACGAATCCATCCACACCGTGCCGCACAATGTCGCGACTGCCGGGCGCGTCCGCCACCACGCAGGGCAGCCCACTGGCGAGGGCTTCAATGGTCACGCAACCAAACGCCTCGGAGGCGCTGGGAAAGAAAAACACATCGGCCGAGGCGAACGCCGTTGCCAGTTCCGGGCCGCTGAGCAGACCGGTGAAGACCGCGGCAGGCAGACGCTTCTGGAATGCTTCGCGAGCCGGGCCTTCGCCCACGATCAGCACCCGATGCCGCACCTTCTCAGATTCGAGCTTGCGAATGCTGCGGGCAAAGGCGTCGAGCCCTTTCTCCCAGACCAGCCGACCGACGAAGGCGATCACCGGGTCTTCGGGCTGGAAGCCATGTGCGAGGCGCCAGCTTTCGCTGCGCCGGGCCGGGGAAAAGAAATCGGTGTCGACGCCGTAGGGCAGCACGCTCTTCGCCGGGATGCCGTGCTCCTGCAATTCGGCCGCGAGGGAATCGCACGACGCATGCACTTCATCGCAGCGGCGGTAGAAGCGGCGCAGCAGACGCCAGCAGAGTGGCTCCAGGAAGCCCACGCGGTAGTGCTTCAAATAGCTGGCGAAACGGGTGTGGAAGGTGGCGACGACGGGGATCTTCCGCTTGCGGGCCCAGCCCATCGCCGCGAGCCCCAGCCAGTCGGGCGAGGCCAGATGGACGAGGTTGGGCTCGAACTCTTCGAGTTCGCGTCGCGATTTCCGCGGCAGCCCCAATGCGAGACGATAAGGATTCCCCGGCAGACCAATCGAGGGCACGGGTCGGAAGTCCCCAGCCGCTTTGAGCAGGGGCACGCCGTTGGTCGGGGCAAATACCCGCACGGGTACCTGCTGCTCGACAAGATACGCCACGTGCCGATTCGAGGTCAGCACGACGCCATCGAGGATGTGTTCGTAGGAACCGGAGAAGTAGGCGACGCGCAGATCGTCCATGATCCACCCGCAGGAGTGTGCGCGGAGTCTACCGCCGTCACCCCGCTATTGCAATGTGATTTCCGCGACGGGGTATGCCTTTGGTCTTGGGCATTCTTCAGATGCTGCAATTGAGTTTTGATCCTGAAAGGATCACAGCCATTAGCCGGTGGACGAAGGCTTTGCGCAGTCCGCTCGACGGTCAGGTGCTCACGCGGTTTTTCGATATCAGCGGGCCTGGCACGCTCGATGTGACGATCCGCGATCTGACGTTTATCAACGGCTACGGCAGCGACGGAGCGACCCCGACCCCGGTCACGTCCGACGGCGGTGCCATCCGACTTGGCAACGAGAACCTGCTTCTCGAAAACACTGTTTTCACCAGCAACATCACCGACGGCAGCAACGATGGCGGCGCTATCAGCGTGGCGGCCGGTGGCAATCTCATCGTCCGCAACAGCAACCTCTCCGGCAACATCGCAGGTGCCGGCGGAGGGAGCGGTTCCGACGGCGGGGCCATCTACGTCGGTAACGGCGGCAACGTCACAGTCGAAAACAGCACACTCTCCGGCAACGCCAGCAGCGGTCGTGGCGGTGCCATCTACTTCGACACGGAAACGCTCAACCCCGGCAACCTGATCGTCTCGAATTCCACGATCTCCGGCAACATCACGACCAGCGTCACCGGCACCGGCGGCGGCGGCATCTTCATCCAGGGCACCTCGGGCTCCGTCTCCATCCGCAACAGCACCATCGTCAACAACATGTCCGATTCCACCTCCGCCGTGGCCGGTGCCGGGGCGGCGGCATCGCCAACCTCTCGGCGGGCATCAGCTTCAACGTCGAAAGCTCCGTGATCGGGCAAAATTTCTCTGCGAACAACTTGCATGACATCAGTGCCAACACTGCCAGCGGCGTCACCGTCATCCAGAGCGCCGTCGGCAGCAGCAGCGGTTTCACACTCAGTGCTTCGAGCACCAAGAACCTGTCCTTCGGCATCAACCTCAAGCTGGGTAGTCTTCAGGACAACGGCGGTGGGATTCCCACACACATCCCCGATTTCAACAGCCCACTGCTCGACAAAGGCTCGAACAGCTTCAGCCTGACGACCGATCAGCGCGGCTTCGGCACCGACACGGTGAACTTCCCACGCAGCAAGGGCACGACCGACATTGGTGCAGTGGAATTCGGCACCGCCACGATTCCGACAGCGGCAGCGACGGTCACCAATATCGGCCTCGCTGAGCAGGGCCAGATGACCTACACCTTCACCGTCAAGTATGCCGACGCCCTGGGCAGCATCGATGTCAGCACGCTCGACAACGACGATATCCTGGTCCTGGGTCCGAACGGCTTCTTCGTCAACGCCAACTTTGTGGGCGTGGACATCAACACCAACGGGTCACCGCGGATCGCGACCTACAGCATCACGGCACCGGTCAACGATCTCGCCGGATTCGACAACTCGGACACTGGCGATTATCAGGTCTTCATCCAGGACTTCCAAGTCAGCAACACCGATCCGCTCTTCATTGAGTTTGCTCAGATCGGCCAATTCAATGTGACGATCCCCCGCGTGTTCACGGTGACCAACACCAATGATTCCGGAGCCGGTTCACTGCGTCAGGCGCTCGACGACGTCAATAATTCATTCAGTCTCACGACGGACATTGTCGCGTTCGATCCGAGCTTTTCGAGCAGCGTGAAGACGATCACGCTGACGAGCGGCCAACTGCTCATCAGCGAGTCGGTGATGCTGACGGGACCCGGCGCCGATAAGCTGACGATCAACGGTAACAGTGCGGACCGAATTCTCAACATCAACAACTCGTCCGCGATTCTCAATGTGACCATCAGCGGCCTCGGCTTCACCGGCGGCCAAGTCACCGGCTCTGGTGGCGCCATCCAGACCAACAACGAACAGGTCACGTTCGATGGCGTGCACATCTTCGGCAACTCGGCGACCTCGAGCGGCGGCGGCTTCGCCACGACGGATGGAGCCCAGATCACACTGCTCAACAGCGCCATCACCGGGAACGTGGCAAACACCTCCGGCGGCGGGGCGTACATCAACAACAGCGCCGTCTTGGTGATTCTGGTCCGCAACACCACCATTTCCGGCAACTCCTCGGGCGGCACCACGGGCGGCGGCGGTATCAATTTCTCATTCGCCACCGGCAATTCGATGACCATCCAGAACAGCACCTTCACGGACAACATCGCCAGTGGCTCCGGTGCCGATGGCGGCGGCATCCGCATCAGCAGTTCCTCCGGTGTGCTGAGCATTGAGAGTACTGTGATCGCCAACAACCAGTCAGGCACGGGTGCGGCTTTTGGACCGGACATCGGCATCGGCACCTCGGCGGCGACGGTCGGCAACCTCAACGCGAAGAACAGTGCAGTCGGCGACGCAGTCGGCTTCAACAAGGGCACGGATGTCGACAACATCGCGCCGGGCACACCGCTGTTCCTCTCTTACTTCGGCTTCAACGGCGGCCCGACACCGACGGTGAATTTCGCGAGCAACAGCCCGCTCCTCGACGCCGGCTCGAACTCGACCGGCCAGGCCTTCGACCAGCGTGGCGCAGGGTTCGACCGCGAAGTACCGAGTGGAATGCCGGATATCGGTGCCTTCGAGCGGGTGTTCGGCGCACCGAGTTCTTCGGGCGGACCATACGTCACTGTCAACGACGCCAATAAGTTCGCGCTCGATCCTTATTTCTTCGACGTCACTTACAGCAACGATGTCAACATCACCTTCAGTTCCCTGGACAGCAATGACATCCGCGTGACGGGCCCGAACGGCTTCAACACCCTGGCCACGTTTGTGAGTGCCAGTCCGGCTGCCGACGCGCTCAGCATCACCGCCACGTACAAAGTTGCCGCACCTGTGGGGGGCTGGACACAAGCCGATAACGGCAGCTTCTCGATCGCTGTGGAAGGCAATCAGGTGTCCTCCACGAACGGCAAGTTTGTCCCCGCCGGAACTGTGAGAACATTCAATGTCGCGCTGGCGGATCTCTTCATTGTGACAAATATCAACGAAGGCGGTGCCGGCTCACTCCGAGATGCTCTGGAAAAGGCCAATGCCTCGCCTGTACCCAGCACCGTGATTTTCGATCCGAGCTTCAGCACTCTCGTTCAGACACTGAATCTTGCCGGGTCGGAGCTGCTCATCAGCGATGACACGACTGTCGTTGGTCCCGGAGCCGACAAGCTCACCATCGATGCCGTTGGCCAAAGCCGCGTACTGAATATCAGCAATTCCTCCGCGATTCTCGATGTCAGCATCAGCGGACTGGGCTTCACTGGCGGTCAAATCAGCGGTGATGGCGGCGGCATCATGACCAACAATGAAATTGTGACGCTCGACGGCGTTCACATTTTCGGCAACTCGGCCAGCAGCGACGGGGGCGGTCTCTCGACCACGGATGGCGCACAAGTGACAATTCTCAACAGCGCCATCACTGGAAATACCGCCGTCGCGTCCGGTGGCGGTGCCCACTTCGACAACAGTGCGATCTCCGTCGTTGTCATCCGCAACAGCACCATTTCCAACAACTCCATGAATGGTACGAACGGTGGCGGCGGGATTAACTTCCTGTACGCAGCGGGCAACTCGATCACCTTCCAGAACAGCACGATTACTGACAATACGGCGAACGGTGCCGGGGCCGATGGCGGCGGTATCCGCGTCAGCAGCAGCCTGGCCACGATGAGTATCGAGAGCACGGTGGTCGCCAACAATCTCTCCGGCAGCGGAATTGGTTTTGGCCCGGACATTGCCATGGGAACCTCAGTCGGCACGACAGGCACCTTGAACGCGACCAACTCCGCCGTGGGCACCACTGCCGGTTACACCAAGGGCGTCAATGTCGGCAATATCGCACCCGGCACACCGCTCTTGCTCAGCCCGCTCGCATTCAACGGTGGCCCCACGCCGAGCGTGTTTTTCGATGCAAGCAGTCCTCTGCTCGACGCTGGATCCAATCCGGCCGGTCTCACGTTCGATCAGCGCGGCAGCGGCTTCCCCCGCGAAGCTCCGGCAGGAATGACTGACATCGGGGCACTCGAGATCGATCCCACGATCCCCACCGTCAGCGGAGGGCCGTTTGTCAACATCGACATGATCAACGCGGCCGCGAACAACCCTTATGTCTTCCAAGTCACCTACCTGGCGAGCGATCCGATCCAGTTCAGCTCAATCGATGACGGCGACGAAATCCGTGTGACGGGGCCGAACGGATTCAATGTGCTCGCCTCGTTCGTCAGTTCCACGCCCATGGTGGACAATCCCACGATCATTGCGACCTATCAGTTCGCCCCGCCGGTGAACGCCGCCACCGGTTTCGATGTCAGCGACAACGGCTTCTACATCATCGCTCTGGAAGGCGGTCAAGTGTTCACGACGGCCAGCAAGGTCGCGAACGCCACCACCATCGGCACGTTCCAAGTCGCGTTTCCGGGAACGCAGATTGTCACCAATGCCAACGCCTCCGGCCCCGGTTCGCTGCGGAACGCAGTGACCCTCGCCAACCTGAACCCGGCACCCGATACCATCCTCTTCGACTCCTTCTTCAACACGCCGCAAACCATCACACTGAGCGGCGAACTCTCCATCAGCGGAGCGCTCACAATCACTGGTCCCGGTTTCGCGAATGTGACCATCTCCGGTGGCAATTCCAACCGGATCTTCAACACGACGGCGTCTGACGCCGGCGCGCTCATTACCATCACCGATATGACGCTGACCGGCGGTTCCGCGAGCACAGGCGGTGCCATCGAAATCTCCGACGAAGCAGTCACGCTCGAGCGCGTGGTGATCGACAGCAACGTCGCTCCCACCGGCGGCGGCATTCGAGTGGCGCTCGGCGCCGCCTCACTGACCCTGCGCGATTCGACGATCAGCAACAATTCCTCGTCCAGCCAGGGCGCGGGGATCGTGATCGCGCAAAACTCAGTGATCCTCGTCGAAGGCAGCACGTTCTTCGGCAACGTCGCTACGGGTGGTAACACCGGCGGGGCGCTCCGCTTCGTCGGCGTCCCCCAGACGAACGGCTTCACTATCCGCAACAGCACCTTCTATGAGAACGTCAGCGGCTTCAACGGTGGCGCAATTGGCTTCTCGAACCTCGGTGCGGGCAGCGTCGCCCGCATCGAAAACAGCACCATCGTCAACAACACTGTCAACGGGACCGGACGGGGTGGTGGCATCGGAACCAACGCCGGCACCGGCACGCTCCAGATCACCAACACGATCATCAGTGGCAACGTGATCGGTGGTACCGGCGCCAGCGGGAAAGATATCTTCTTGACCACCGCCACAGCCACCGTGAATATCAACAACTCCGCTTACAGCGACACGACTGGCTTCACCGCCACGGGCTCGAACAATCTCGTCGGTCAGGATCTCAAGCTCGGTGCCGCCGCCAACAATGGCGGATTCACCAAGACCATCCTCCCGGCGAACGACAGCCCGGTGATCGATGCCGGCACGCTGACCTCCCCGCTGCTCACCGATCAGCGCGGCTTGGCCCGCGTCTCGGGTGCCGCAACCGACATCGGCGCCGTTGAAGTTCAGCAGGCCGTTCCCGTGGTCAGCAGCTTCACCGTCAACAACGGCAACGCGCAGCGGTCTCGCATCACCACCATCGAAGTCACCTTCGCCAGCCCGGTCACCGCAGCCAGCTTCAACGGCCTCGGTGCCATCCAACTGATCAATCCCGAAGTCGGCCCAGCCGGCACTACCATCCAGACCGGAGCCACTGGGCCCAACGGCCTGATCAACGTCGCCCAGGGCACGGCCAACAGCCTCGTGCTGACGTTCAGCAACGCCGACGGCTCACCGAACATCCCCGGCGTGGTCGAGTTTGGCTCGCTGGCCGATGGTCGCTACCGCCTGCAGATTGGCAGCTACATGAGCGATCCGAACATCGCTGCTCAGCAGATCCGTCGAATCTTCGGTGACATCAACGGCGACGGCACCGTGGATGGCCCGAACGACTTCGCCGCCTTCGGAGCGGTCTTTGGCACGACGCCTGGGGTCAGCGTCAGTGCCTTCGACTTCAACAACGACGGCACCATCGACGGCTCGACCGACTTCGCTCAGTTCGGTGCACGGTTCGGCCTGACGATCTGATTCTCAGCGATTTTCAAGAAGTTCGCCGGCCGCGTGCATCCCACGCGGCCGGTTTTCAGTTTGCAACAACAAACCAGTCTGGTGGTCGATTCAGGGGATCACCAACGCAATGTCCTGCGCAATTCAGAGCATGTGGTCAATGCGCGTCGTCTGGTCGCGGCGGAGAGCCTCGATCACTGCGAAGTGTTCCTTCAGCCCGACGACACACCGTGCCACCACAGCACGGCCAGTTGCTCCGGTGTCGCTTGCTGCGGCGATGTCGACACCATACGCGATGATGGATCGAATTGGCACTGTGAGGTGCTGAAGGTTTGACGGACAGGTCAGCTAACTGTTTCGAGCATGGTACGGCGGGTGAACTGGGTGGGGGTGAGGTAGCCGAGCGACGAGTGCTTGCGGTCGAACCGGTAGTAGTTCACGTACTCCGCAATCGC
>JBGSSZ010000497.1:0-8627 GCA_041736785.1 Limnoglobus sp. | reverse complement strand
ACCGCGATCCGCTCGGCTTCCTTGCGGCCCCGCTCCGAGAGCGTGTAGAGCTTCACGCCTTCCTTGTTCAGCCACCCCTGCCGGGCCAGACCGCGCTCGCCCATGATCACTGCCAGCACCCGGTTCGAGTCGGGATACATCTCCGCAAAGCCCTTCAAACCGAAGGTTTTCTTGTTGAGCTTCCAGCACGACACGATCAGGGCTTCCGCGCTGAAGGGCGACTGGCCTTCCTTTTCGAGGGCGTGGGCGGCGAGGATGACCTTCTGAGTCACGGTCAGTTCAGCGGCGGGGGCTGCAGTTGTCGTCACGGTGGCGCTTCGTGTTGGAGGATGGTAACCGGTTGGCGGTATAACAGACTTGAGGATTCCCCGCCGCGTGTCAACGGAATTCTGCCAGGCGGCCGTGAGAATCCGATGATCCGGTTTCTTCGGCTGCTACAGCCCGTACGGTTTGCCCGTTGCGCCATGCACTTGCGGAAAGACTGCGGAAGTGAGGCGAGCCACGGCAAGCTGAACGACTTTGTCTGTCGCATCGTCTTCGCCGGGCATGCGTGAGCTGTTCAATGCGAGCTGGAACATTCGCGTTGCATCAGCTCCCGCTGCGCTCTCCGCAGGGGCTACAATCGGCAAACCTTTCGCGTCGCTGGTCCTCGGCATCGTCCTGATGTGTCTGCTGCTCCTGCGGCAAGAGACATTGTGATGTTTACCGGCCAACTTGGCTACGGAATTTTCAGCTGTTGTCCGGAAAGTGAGTGACCATGATCCCCAACCTGCTTTCGCTCTCAAGGCTCCCGCTGGCCGTTGTGCTCTGCATCGCCATCGCGCACTCGGCCTGGCTGGCGGCACTGATCACGTTCAGCGTCGCTGCGTTCACCGACTGGCTCGACGGCTGGTGGGCGCGACGGTTCAACGCTCAATCAGCGATCGGCCGCAGCCTCGATCCGCTCACCGACAAAGTCCTCATCGGCAGCGCGTTCATCTTCCTGCAGGATGCCTACATCGGAGTCGAGCCGTGGATGGTCGCCACCATCCTCGGCCGCGAACTGCTCGTCACCGGGCTCCGCGGCATCGTCGAAGCAACGGGAGCCCGATTCGGTGCCGACTGGTTCGGCAAACTCAAGACCGTGCTGCAGTGCGTGGTGCTGTTCGCGATCTTCATCGAGCGTGTGGTGCAGAGAGAGGAGTTGCAGCCAGTGGTGACAGGCCTGCTCTACGCCGCAGTGCTCGCGACGCTGGGCAGCGGAATCCAATACGGCGTCAAGGCGGCTGCGATTTTGAAGAGAACGCGAATCCCGCAGAATTCAGAGGATTAAAAAACATTCTTATTCCGCATGATCCGCGTTCTCTTCCTCAATCCTTGCCGCGGATCTGCGCTTTCAACATATGCCTCAGGCGACTCTCCACTTTCTCGTGAGCTTTCTGGATTTCCTTCTCGCCCAGCGTGCGGTCGGGGGCCTGATAGGTCAGCGCGAACGCCAGGCTTTTGGTGCCAGCGGGGATGGTGTCGCCGGTGTAGACATCGAAGAGGGATGCATCGATCAGCAGTTCCCCGCCCGCGGCTCGGACCTCCGCCAGCACCGTCGCCGCGGTCGTGTCTTGCGGGACGATCACCGCCACGTCGCGCTTCGCCGGAGGAAATGTACTGAACGGCACGTAGCCCACCCGCGTGGGAGCCGCCTGCAGAATCGCGTCGAGATCGAGTTCCGCCGCGATCGCGCCGTCGAGCCCGGCCTTCGGGTGCAGATCGCCGAAGCTGCCGATCGGCTGACCGTTCACGATCACCGTCGAACTGCGGGCCGGGTGCAGGTGCGGCACCTTCGCGTGCTCATAGGTCACGCCCGCAATGTACAGATCCGCGAGCAGCGATTCGATGAGGCCTTTCATGTCGTAGAAGTCGCAAGTCCCGCTCTGCTGTTTGTCCCAGGCGAGTTCTTGATTGCGACCAGCGAGGACGATCCCGATGCGCTGCGGTTCGTCCGGCAGCGGGTTCTTCGTCGCGAGAAAGACCGCGCCCACTTCGAAGATCGCCGCCGCGCCGGTGGCTTCCAGATGCCGCTTGGCCACATCGAGCATCCCCGGCAGCAGCGAGGTCCGCAACACGGAGCGCTCCGGGCTGATCGGGTTCACCAGCGCCACGGGCTTTTCAGCACCCCACACGCCAGACCCCAAACCCCCATCCACCAGCGAATAGCAGATGCACTCCGAGAGCCCGAGCGTGGCCAGAGTGTCGCGGACGCGCTCTTCGAGTTCGAGCGTGCGGTTGCCGGTCGGCGTGGGCATTTCCTGGGCGAGCAGTCGCGAGGGGAGGCGATCGTAACCGCTGACGCGGGCGAGGTCTTCGATCAGGTCCGCGGCTCCGGTCTGGATGTCGAGCCGGTTCGCCGGGGGCGTGACAGTCCAGCCCCAGATCGTCGGTTCGAGCTTGAAATCGAGAGCGGTCAGCACGCGTTCCACTTCGCCGTCGGGCATCGCGGTGCCGAGTAGCCGCTCGATCTCATTGCGGTTGAGTTCGATCTTCGCCGGAGTCATCGGGACCGGGAAGCTTTCGACCCAGCCCAAGAGAACCTCGCCGCTGGCGTGCTTCTGGAAGAGTTGTGCCGCACGACGGGCACCATATGCTGCGCTGTCCGGATGCAGTCCGCGGCTGAAGCGGGTGCTGGCTTCGCTGAAGAGATTGAACTGCCGGGCGGTCTTGCGGACGCTGACGAAATCGAACTGAGCCGCTTCGAGGAGAAGCGTCTTCGTGGCAGCCGTCACTTCGGTGTCGCGGCCGCCCATGAGCCCCGCGAGGGCGATGGCTCCGGCACTGTCGGCAATCACCAGATTCTCCGGCCCGAGCGTGCGCTCGACGCCATCGAGCGTGACGAGCTTCTCGCCCGGCTTCGCAGCTCGCACAACGATGGCGGGTGCCTTGCCACCGGCGCGGGACTGGAGCACGTCGTAGTCGAACGCATGCAGCGGCTGTCCGCTCTCGAGCATGACATAGTTTGTGACGTCGACGACGTTGTTGATGGGCCGCATCCCCACCGCCTGCAGCCGCGTGCGCATCCAGCGTGGGGACGGGCCGACCGTCACATTGCGGATCATCATCGCGATGTAGCGGGCGGAGAGTTTGGGATTCTCGATCGCCACCGTGCACTGCCCCGCGATGGGCTCGTCGCTGGCAATGTCCAGGAACTCCCGCTCGACGACCGTCGCTCCCGTGAGTGCAGCGACTTCCCGGGCGATACCCAGCATCCCCAGACAGCGGGCCATGTTGGGCAGTACGTCGAGCTCGATCACGATGTCGCCGAGCACGTCGGCGGCGGGTGTGCCGGGAGCGGGGTCCGTCTCGTCCAGAATGATGATGCCGTCGTGGTCTTCGGCGATGCCAAGCTCGTAGTTGCTCATGCACATGGCATCGTTCATGATGCCGCGGAGCGCTTTGGGTTCGAGGGTGAAGATCTTCTTCGAGCCGTCTTTGTCGGTGTAGTAGTACTTGCTGCCCTGGAGCCCGAGGATGACTTTCATGCCGCTGGTGCCGACGTCGATGTTTGGCGCGCCGGTCACGACCGTCTTCGGCTCGGCGGCACCGTGGTCGACGGTGACGAGCTTGAGCTTGTCGGCGTCGGGGTGCTTCTCGATTTTGAGCACCTTCGCGACGACGATTTTGTCCCGTTCCCAGACCGGCGTGGCGTCGCCAGGCTTCACCTGCAGCCCCGCGGGCACGGGCAGGCCGATCACCTGCACGCCACTCGATTCGAGTCCGGCCAGCGTGAGCCGTTCGACCAGTTCCGCCGGATTCGCGGGGAGCGCCACATATTCCTTCAACCACGACAACGGCACACGCATGAGATCACTCGCAGAGGAAGTATCATGCTAGGAATTTTCGCTCATGGCTCTTCGTAACCTGACACAGCAATGATTTCAAAAGACGTGACCATCATCGGCGGCGGCTTGGCCGGGCTGGCAGCAGCCGTGAAGCTCGCGCCACTTGGCTGGCGCGTCACCATTCTCGAAGCCCGCCCTCGGCTCGGAGGCCGGGCCTCCAGCTTCACCGATCCCGCCACTGGGCAACTCGTCGATGCCTGCCAGCATGTGAGCATGGGCTGCTGCACGGCGTTCGCGGAGCTCGCCCGCACCATCGGTGTGAGTCAATTCCTGGCGAAGCAGCCGACGCTGTATTTCATGACGCCTGATCGGCGGGTGAGCCGCTTCCGCCGTGACCCGTGGCCGGCACCGTTTCACCTGGGGCGGGCCCTCGCGGGTGCGCACTATCTGAGCGCGAGCGAGAAAGCACGCATCGCCTGGGGCATGCTCTGTCTGGCGCGTTCGCAGGGTGATCCGCCGTTGTTGCCCTGGCTGCGGCAACATCGCCAGACCGAGCGCTGCATCTCGCGATTCTGGAGCGTCGTACTCACAAGTGCCCTGAACGCCAGCGTGGATGAACTGGGTCTGAAGTATGCACGGAAAGTCTTCGTCGATGGGTTCTTGAAGGATCGCGACGGCTTCGTGGTCGAGTTACCGACGGTGCCGCTGGGGCGACTCTATGGCGACGAACTGCGGGCGTGGCTCGCGCGGCATCAGGTGACCGTGATCGAGTATTGCTCTGCGCGCCGCGTAAGTGTGCCGAAGATCGAGCTTCGCGACGGTCGCACTCTCACAGCCACGAATGTGATTCTGGCGGTGCCGTTCGAGCGGGTCGCGGAACTGGTGCCGGAGTTACCGCCGCTGAGGCTGGAGCCGTCGCCGATCACGAGCGTGCATTTCTGGTTCGACCGCGACGTGTTGACGCTGCCGCACGTGGTGCTGATCGATTGCCTTGGGCAGTGGGTCTTCCGCCGCGACGGGGGCTATGTGCAAGTAGTGGTGAGTGCGTCGACGGCGCTGAAATCGCTCGGCCGCGATGAGATCGAACGGGTGATCCGCGAGGAACTGCTGACGCTGTTCCCGGCACTCAAGACGGTGATTCTGCTGCGCAGCAAGGTGGTGACGGAGCACAACGCCACCTTCCGCGCGATCCCCGCCGTCGATGACCTGCGGCCAGCGCAGACGACCGCGATTCCGGGTCTGTATCTCGCTGGTGACTACACACAGACTGGATGGCCCGCGACGATGGAAGGAGCCGTGCGCAGCGGGAACCTTGCAGCGCAAGTGGTGAACGAACATATAAATTGAATGTCCCGATTTGGAGTTCTCCCATGCGCTCACTTGTCATCGCTCTGCTGTTCGCATCGCCAGTGTTCGGGCAGTGGAGACTGGACGCGAACTTAAAAGTCGCGAATCCGGAGGATCGAAAAGACGCCACGTCCACGCCGCCGCCGAAAGGTGCAATCGTGCTCTTCGACGGCAAGAACCTCGACGCCTGGACCAAGAAAGACGGCAAACCCGCAGAGTGGAAAATCATCGACGGCGTCATGGAAGGCTTCAAAGGCCACGGCGACATAGTCACCAAGGAGAAATTCGGCGGCGACTTCAAACTGCACGTCGAGTTCCGTGTGCCGTACGAACCCAACAACAGCGGGCAGGGTCGCGGCAACTCCGGCGTCTATGTGCAGGGCCGCTACGAAGTGCAGATCCTCGACAGCTACGGGCTCAAAAGCAAAAACAACGACTGCGCCGCCATCTACGAAGTCCACGCACCCAGCGAAAATGCCTGCAAAGCACCGACTGTCTGGCAGAGCTACGACATCGAATTCACCGCGCCAAAGTTTGAAGGAAAGAAAAAGACCGAACCTGCCCGGTTCACCGTCACTCATAACGGTGTGAAGGTCCACGACAACGTCGCCTGCGACAAGAACGTCACCCGCGCAGGCATGGCCACCGATCCCAGCACGCCCGGCCCCATCCTGCTGCAGGATCACGGGCACCCGGTGCAGTATCGGAACATCTGGCTGCTGAAGTAGGGTTTTGGGGTCTGGGGTTTGGGGAAGAACGAATGAACTCGCAATCAGGGACGGTGCTTGCGGAAGAAAGCTCTCTCCCAAAACCTGCCCTCAACCCCAGCGAAGGCGGCTATGGCGAGCTTCTGAAGCTCGCCATTCCCTTCATCCTCAGTTCCAGCTTCACGACCATTCAGCTGTTCATCGACCGCATCTTCATCAATCAGGTCGGCACGGACGCGATGGCGGCCACGATGCCGACGGTCGGCTACTTCTGGACGCCGATGGCGCTCTTCCAGTTCACGATCATGTACGTGACCGTGTTCGTGGCACAATACTGCGGTGCTCAGCGGCAGAACCGCGTCGGCCCGGTGCTCTGGCAAGGGATCTATCTCGGCACGTTCTTCGGCGTCTGTTTCCCGTTGTTCATCCCGCTGATCGATCTTTTCATCGCGCACTCGGGCCACGAGCCAGGGGTGCAGATCCTCGAGCGGGCCTACTTCCGGGGCCTGTCGTTCGCGGCGCTGCCGATGATTCTGGTCGCTGCCGCGAATGCGTTTTTCGCCGGCCGCCAGCAAAGCTGGACCGTGCTGTTCATCAACGCGACCGGAGCGCTTGTCAACCTGGTGCTCGCGGTGCCGCTGATCCTCTGGCGGAAGAGCGACCCGCAGGCCGCGATGTTCAATGCCGGCATCGCAGCGGCCATCGGCAGCAGCGTCTCGGCCGTGCTGGGATTGGTCCTCGTCTTCCGCAAGCGGTACGAAGCGGAGTACAGCACGCGCTCCGGCTGGCGGTACGACGGTGCGCTCTTCCGACGACTGCTGCGTTTCGGCCTGCCCAACGGTGCGCAGTTCTGCATCGAAGGCCTGGCGTTCACCGTGTTCATCATTCTCGTCGGAGCGATCGGCACGGCCGAAGGGGCCGCGTGCGGGATCACGTTCTCGCTGAACCTGCTCACCTTCCTGCCGGTGATGGGTCTGGCGCAGGGTGTGGAAGTGCTGGTCGGCCAGCGGCAAGGCGAAGAACGACCCGACATCGCGGCCCGGACCACGCACCGCGGCGCCATTCTCGCCACCGCGTACATGACCATCAATGCCATTCTCTACTGCACCGTGCCGCACATCATGGTGATGCCGTTTGAGAACATTCACAATGCCAGCGAATGGGCGCGGGTCGCGGAGATCATTCCGCTGTTGCTGCTCTTTGTGGCAGCGTATTCGCTCGCCGACGGAGCCAATCTGGTCTATGCCTTCGCTCTGCGCGGTGCCGGTGATGTGCGGTATGTGACGCTGACGGCGATCGTGCTCTCGTGGCTGATCATGGTGATCCCGACGTGGCTCGCGCTGCACTTCGGCTGGGGCCTTTATGCCGCGTGGGTGTTTGCGACCCTCTATGTCTTTTCGCTGGCGATTGTGTTTTTCCTGCGCTTCCGCGGCGGCAAATGGCGAACCATGAAAGTCATCGAACCGCACGTGGCGGAAGAGGCTTGAACTCTCAGGCCGGATTTTCAACCCGGTCTCGAAATGCCCACGACTCTCGATTCCAGGCGGCCTGATAGGTCGTTTCGATCGGGATATTCACGCATTGCTGGGGTGCGAGGAACAATGGCATCGTGGGACAGGCATCGCCGGTGCTGGCGTGAGCGACGTATACCCCGATCCGATCAGAGGCTTCATAGGACGCAAAAGTGAATGGCTTTTTGGCAGGCCTCTTGTAGCCACCATCGAAGTAGCGATCCCAGATCACACCATGCAGGCCGTGCGGATCGCGGTTGGTTGTGTTCTGGATGTCAATGATCAGCACGTGGACATTGGCTTCCAGAAAGCGATGGACTTTCTTGACGAAAGCTGTCAACGCCTCGGTCGATGACTTATTGCCTCGAGAAACGATCTCGATCACCGCAACGAGCCGGTCTTTCGGAGTTTCACGGACCACCACGCGGCGACGGCGCTGCCGATAGGCAACGACGTCCCGTTCCGCGAAAATGAGTGGCTTCAAACGCGGTTTTTCCAGTGTGGCGAGGGATTGAGGTGCTTTGGATTCCCGGCCCGGTTCGTGGAGCTGAAGTGCCAGAACATCAGGATACGTTTTGGGCGGTTTCCTGCCCCTGGTTGCGGCTTCGAGTTCCAGCCGTTCAAAATTCTCGCACCGTTCGGACATCGCGAAATAGCCCGTCGGCAGGAGTTGCTCGTTCAATATTCCCTTGATCGTCGAGATCCATTCCAGATGAAACTCATGAAACATCCCGGCATCGACTTGACCCCAGTCATGAATCGGCATCTCACGATCCTCGGACAACTCAGCCAATTATACTCTAGTTTTCTTGGTTCTGTCAGGCCGTTCTCCTTAACATTACGCAACTCCGACCACGCGGCTGCCGTCATGAGCTTGCTCCGATTCATCGTCAACGTCCTCACCCGCTGGCTGCTGTCGCTCCGCTACTCCGTCCGCGTCGAAGGGACTCGCGAAGCACTGGCCCATCCGGGACCGTATCTGGTGCTGCCGTCGCACCCGGCGTACATGGATCCGCCGAACGTGATCGCCAATCTGCTGCCGTATTTCCACATGCGGCCGATGCTGCTGGAGACCAATTTTCAGAACCCGCTGCTGCGGCCGTTTGCGTGGCTGCTGCGCGCGATCAAGGTGCCGGAACTTGACAAGGCGAGCAGCGAGGCCCGGCAGCGAGCGGAGCAAGCCGTGAAGACGGTCGCCGAGGCACTCGCCGCCGGCGACAATGTCGTGCTCTGGCCCACCGGCACGCTGAGCC
>JBGSSZ010000496.1:0-6229 GCA_041736785.1 Limnoglobus sp. | reverse complement strand
GATCGAGTATTTTCACTCGCAAGAGATCGAAGTGATTATGCTGACCGGAGATAGCAAACGTACGGCCGACACAGTGGCGAAGGCACTCGGCATCGATCGGGTTGAGGCCGAGGTTCTTCCGTCACAGAAAAATGAAGTGATTCGGAATCTGCAAGCACAAGGGAAAATCGTCGCTATGGCGGGAGACGGCATCAACGATGCACCCGCCCTCGCGCAGGCCGATGTCGGCATTGCCATGGGCACTGGCACCGATGTGGCTATCGAAAGCGCCGGGGTAACTCTTGTTCGAGGTGACCTGAGGGGAATCGTCCGAGCCCATCAGTTGAGCCACAATACCATGCGCAACATCAGACAAAATCTTGTTTTTGCCTTTGGCTATAACGCCCTTGGGGTGCCCGTTGCCGCTGGCATTTTGTTTCCGGTATTTGGAATTTTGCTAAGCCCGATGCTTGCAAGCTTAGCGATGAGCCTGAGTTCGGTGTCGGTGATTTCCAACGCCCTGCGACTGCGGACGCTGGATCTGACCTGACACGCATTGGGGATCTGTTATGCAAGCCGATACAATCGCGGGATGATCTACATCGATGCCGACGCTTGTCCGGTCAAGGACGAAATCTACCGTGTGGCTCGGCGACTGGACGTGAAAGTGATCGTCGCGTCGAACACGCCGATCTTCGTACCGGCGAGCGAACAATTCGAGCTTGTGGTGAAGGCCGGGTTCGGCGGCGTCGACGACTGGATCGCCGAGGTCTGCGGTCCCGGCGATGTGGTGATCACAGCCGACATTCCCCTCGCGGCCCGGGCCCTCGAGCGGGGGAGTCGCGTCCTCGACCATCGCGGCCATGCATTCACGATCGACGACATCGGCGAAGCCCTCGCCACTCGCGAACTGATGAGCGATCTGCGAGCCACAGGCGAAGCCCGCGGCGGTCCGGCACCCTTCAGTGCAAAGGATCGCTCGCGGTTCCTCTCCAAGCTCGACGAAACACTGCACACCATTGCCCGCACCGGGGCGTGACTCTCGTCATTCCGCTTTCAGTTCTTTCCGCAGCCCGGTCAAGTCCTCGGTCAGTTTGAACACCTTCGCTTCGAGTGTTTTGACCTTGGCTCGCCGCGATTCGATCTCCGTTTCCTGCTCGTCGAACTTCTTCACATAGCGTTTGTAGGCATCCGATTCTTTGGGCAGCGTGGCGAGATTCGACCGCTGCCGCTGCTGGTCCTTGACGATTTCTTCGATGGCACTGGTTTCCTCCCGGAGGGACGCAGTCACTGTCGCTTTCTCGGCTTCGATCGCGACCAACCGGCCGAGGGCTTCGCGCACTGCCGGGGTGGTCTTCGCGTTGGCGATCAGGCTGTTCATCTCAGCCAGAGCAAGCCGCTCGAGTGCGGTGCTGATGACATCCGTACGCTGTTCCTTGACAGTCAGTGTGGCAGTGTCACTGGCTGGCAGCATCAGTTCGAATCGTTGGAGATCCGCCGTGATTTCGATTGGCTTCGCCGGAGCCGTGAGCTTCCATCCGTCGCGGATCGCCTGCGTCACCCAGAGCGGTCGAGCGGGTCCGCGATTGTTTGCCGCGTAGGTATTCGTGGACGTGAGCAGCCATTCACGGAGGAGGGCTCCGTCGCGGATGCTGATTTTTGTGAGCGTGGAGTCCGATCGTTCGTCGTGTTTCACTGACACATCCAGATCGATGGCGTAGCTGAGCAGACGCGACTCGCCGGGCTTGACGTCGGCGAGGCGTGCCTGCCCGGCCACGCTGTCGCCGTCGTAGATCACCACTGGCCCCGCGGCGAGGAACAGTTTGGACGTGTTCGTCAGCCGCAGTCCCTTGAGCGGATGGATCCGATGAGCCGCGGGGTTGTAGATGCTGAGTGGCATCGTTGTGACTTTCTCGTCCAGCACCGGCAGCAGAGCCGACTTGAACCGCGGCAAGGTGACGGGATCCTTGATCGCATACTCAAATGTTTCGCCGAGGCTGATCTCGGAAGGTCCAGCTTCGGGCATCAGCTTGGGTATCGCTTCGAATGGGATATTGTTGCTGTTGCGGCGTTGAACCAATTCTTCGTAGGTCAGCCGGTGCCGGGCTCGACCGGAGGACACTCCGTTCATGGTTGTGAACCCGCCGCCCTGAACCCCGAACTGATTCCCGAGGTTGCCGAGTTGACCTCCGAATCCACCCGCGAAGCTGCCGGGGCCACCAAGATTTGGGGCTTGGCCGTTACCGCCAAGGATACCCCCGCCTTGCGTCACGGCGGCCTGATAAATGGGTGGCCGCAGTGAGGCATAGAGTTCTGGTTCTACAGTCGGTCGCGGCACAAAAAGCGGCTCGTACAGATCCATGCGATAGGCGATCGGCTGATGGCTCACCAGCTTCACGCCGATGGCTTCCCAGTCCTCATCTGACGTGTTCTCGACCGCGGCCAGGCATTGAAGCATTGAACCCTGCGGCGACAGGTTCAGGCGATAGGTCGGTTTCCAGATCGGAGACTCGGCCACATAGCCCAAACTCACCTTGCGGGCACCGTTGCCGTTGAAGGTCACGCTGAACTGCTTGCGGCCTTCGCCGCGGGAGGCGGCCAGCGCCGCGAGCGCCTTGCGGAACTCCTCCTGAAGTTCGGGCTTGACGAACTTCACACGGCGGACGGTTGCAAGCTCCACCGACACGAGCCCTTCCGTCGTCAGCAGATTGACGCGATCCACCTCGCCTTTCGCGGGTGGCACGACTGTGGGGTTAGGCGAGTTTTCGCCCGCGGGCACCACCAGCGTCTGCGGTTGCTGCACGCTGACAATGCTGCCGATGAGTGGTGTCTTGTCATCGGTGGTGATCTCGATCGATTCGCCGCGGACCTGATGCAGGAGTGAGCCGACGCTCGGATTGGCGGCCAGGTCGATGCTGAACGATTTCAGTGCCACTTCGGCCGGAGCGCGGTTGTCGTAGGACACGGATCGGGCGGCACCCTGGGGATCGCTGGCGAGCAGCGTGAGGATCAGATCGTTGACGTCGTCTTCGTGGACGGAGAGTTCGACACGGGCGGTGCCGTCCACGGTGCCTTCCCGGTGGAAATAGCCAATCCCGGCGTTCGAGAGGACCACGCGGGTGATCGGCAACTTTGCAGCGGGGACGGCGGGCTTGACTTCCTGAGCCAGGAGATTGACTGCGGAGATGGCAAACGGAAGCCCGCCAACGAGGAGCCAGAGCCATGAGCGAAACATCGGCAACTCCAGTGAGAATGCCGATTGAAACGATCACGCATCGAAAGTGTTGGCGGCTAGATTTCCCAGCCCTTGCGGAACTCCTCTTTCAGCAGCGGCGTGACGGCCGGGTTGCCTCGGGCGGTGAGCGTGGCGGCGTCCCACTCGAAGTCGCCGACGCGATAAGCGAGATTGGCCAGGAGAACCGTTTCGGTCATCGGGCCGGAATAGTCGAAGTTGCAGGTGGCAGGGCTGCCGCCTTGGCACGCCGCAAACCACTCTTTGTGAAATCCGGGCGACTTGGGGATGGTCACCTCCGGTGCGGTGTAGTCTTTGAACTGCTCGACGGGATAGAGTTTGCGATCGTTGAATCCGCAGGCGAGGATGCCGTCGGTGCCCATGAACAGACTGTTGATATTTTTGGCGTCGATGCCTTTCTGCTTCACAATGGCCGGCTGACCTTGATACCAGTGAAGCGCGACCGGTCCGCGAGTGCCGCGGGCGGGGAAATCCAGCCGCGTCGACATTTTCGTGGGCGTCTTCAACGGGTCGGGCCTGGTGTCGGTGGCACTTACCCGGGTCGGGTATTTCAGGTCGAGGGCCCAGAACGCGACATCGAGAATATGGCAGCCCCAGTTACCGGTTTCACCCGTGCCGTAGTCCCACCAGAAGCGCCAGTTGTAGGGTGCGAAGGCCTTGCTGTAGCCGTGGTCTTTGGCTGGTCCGACCCAGAGATCCCAGTTGAGCGTGGCAGGGACGGGGGGATGATCGGCATCTTTGGGCATGCCGCGAGCGGTGCCGATCCAGGCGTGGACTTCCTTGACCTCGCCGATGGCTTTCGCGCGGATCAGTTCCACCACGCGGGCCATGTTGGGGATCGCGTGCCGCTGGGCACCGAGTTGCGTGGCGAGCTTGTTCACGCGGGCCATGTCGGTGAGTTTGCGGACCTGCCAGACGTTGTGAGCCAGTGGTTTTTCGAGGTAGACGTGCTTGCCACGCTGGAAGCTCCAGAACGCGGGGTGGAAGTGCATGTGATCGGGCGTGCTGATGATCACGGCGTCGATCTGTTTGTCCATCGCATCGAACATTTTCCGGAAGTCGGTGAAGCGTTTGACGGTGGGGTAGGCCGCGAACGTCTTGCCTCCGCGATCGGTATCGACATCGCAGAGTGCGACGAGTGTGTGAGCCGTGGCCGCGGCTTTGACGTTGCCTGCCCCCTGACCGCCGATGCCGATGGCGGCGATGTTGAGCTTTTCGTTGGCTCCCGCAGCGCGGGCGAAGTAGCCACTGACACCGAACGCGCCGACGGCGGCAGCGGTCTTCAGCGCTTCGCGGCGGGTGATCTGAGTAGGCATCGGGTCGATCCTGGAAGGTGGAGGAGCGGCTTAGACTTTGACATCGGTGATGAGCAGTGAATCTTTCACCGTGACGCGGCCCGCGGGGATGGCACGATCAGCGTTCATCAGTTGCCGCACGCGCTCGGCTTTCTCCTGCCCGGCGACGATCCACAGCACCGACCGGGCGCGATTCAGCATCGGATACGTGAGCGTCATGCGTCGTCGATTCTGATACTCACCCGTGAGTGCCACGTCCGCGTCGGTGACATCGAGCACGGTGTCGCCGGGCACGAGTGAGGCGGTGTGACCGTCGGGTCCCATGCCGAGGTGGACGAGATCGAGCACGGGCGGCGAACCGCAGTGCGTGCTGAGCGTGCGTGCGTAGTCGGCGGCAGCCGCCTGCGAGTCTGCCACTGTCACGGGCATGGCGTGAATCCGCGACGCCATCGCTGGCACGTGCGACAGCAGACTGGCGGTCAGATTGGTGAGATTGCGGTCCGCGTCGCCATCCGGCGCGATGCGCTCATCCACCTGAAAGATCAGCGTCTGGTCCCACGGCATCTTTTCGTTGGCGAGTTCGCGGAGCATGACCCACGGCGTTTTGCCGCCGCTCACCGCCAGAGAGAATGCACCATGCAGCGAGACTGCCTCGCGAGCCTTCGCGGCGATCACGGCCGCACCGCGCTTCGCAACGGCAGCCGCATCGGAGAGTGTTTCGACGTGCATATCGCCTCACAGATTTGAATGCGTTGTGGCAGGGTCAGGCAGCAGCGAATAGTATTGCAGAATCCTCCCTCACGGCAACCCTCGCGGAGCACGCACGATGACAGCCCAGTGGACCGGGGTCTTCCCGGCGATCACCACGCAGTTCAAGCAGGATCAGTCGCTCGATACGGCCGCGACCATCCGGCACCTCGAAGCCCTGCTCGATTCCGGCGTGAGCGGCATCGTCGTCTGCGGCTCGCTCGGTGAAAATCAGACTCTCGACCCCGACGAGAAAAGACAAGTTGTCGAACTCACAGTCAAGACAGTCAAAGGCAAAGTCCCCGTGCTTTCCGGGGTGGCGGAGTCCTCGACTGCGGCCGCCTGCCGCTATGTGAAGGATTGCGCCAAGCTCGGAGCCGACGGGTTTATGGTGATGCCGCCGATGGTCTACCGGCCCGACCCTGGCGAGGCAGCGGCGTATTTCCGCACTGTCGCAGCAGCCACCGACAAACCCTGGATGCTTTATAACAACCCCATCGCCTACAGCGTCGACACCACCCCCGAACGCCTGGCCGAACTGGCGGATATCCGGAACCTCATCGCGGTCAAAGAAAGCTCTGCCGATCCGCGGCGCATCACCGAGATCCGCCTCGCACTCGGCGATCGCTTCGCGCTCTTCGCCGGGGTCGACGATCTGATCCTCGAATGCAGCATTCTCGGAATCGACGGCTGGATCGCTGGCTCCGGGATTGCCTTTCCCCGCGAGAATGCCCACTACTGGAGCCTCACACGCCAGAGTTTGTGGGATGAGGCCCGCAGCTTCTATCGCTGGTTCTGCCCGCTGATGAAGCTCGACACGAATCCGAAATTTGTGCAGTACATCAAGCTGATGGTCGCGGAAGTCGGGCTCGGTGCCGAGTGGGTCCGCAGCCCGCGGCAGGTGCTCAGCGGCGCGGAGCGGGAACACGTGCTCGGCATCATCCGCCACGGCATC
>JBGSSZ010000465.1:0-3398 GCA_041736785.1 Limnoglobus sp. | reverse complement strand
AACGCGGTCGATGCCGCGATCGCGACGGCGTTCGGCCTCGCGGTGACACATCCGAGCGCAGGCAACATCGGCGGCGGCGGCTTCATGATGGTCTGGAACAAAGGCGAGCCGACCTGCTTCGACTACCGCGAGATGGCCCCGGCCCTCGCCACCAGGACAATGTTCGCCGATGGCACCGACTGGCAGAGCCCCACCTCCGCCGGCGTGCCGGGCACGGTCCGCGGGCTCGCCCTGGCGCACAGCAAACATGGCAAGCTGAAATGGAAAGACCTCGTCGCACCCGCAGCCAAACTCGCGCACGATGGCTTCGTCGTCAACGATCCGCTGGCCCGAGCATTGAACAAGATCCTCGCCGACAGCAAGACCACCAATACGGAGTTCCGCCGCGTCTATGGCAAGCCTGGCGGAACGTGGAAAGCCGGGGACACGATGAAGCTCCCGGACCTCGCCAACACGCTGAACGGCATCGCCGACTTCGGGCCGGACTACTTCTACACAGGCCCCGCCGCGGACCTGCTCGACAAGGAGATGCGGGCCATCGGCGGGCTCATCCGCAAAAGCGATCTCGCCAAGTATGAAGCCAAGGAACGCAAGCCCATCCGCGGCAGCTATCGCGGCTTCGACATCATCGGCGCCCCGCCGCCAAGCTCCGGCGGGACTACGCTCGTCCTCGCGCTCAACATGCTGGAAAACTTCAAGCTCGACCAACCCCGCCAGAGTGCCGACACTATTCACCTGCTCGCGGAAGTCCAGCGGCGAGCCTATGTCGATCGAGCCCGACACCTCGGCGACCCGGAGTTCGCCACGATTCCCGAGCACCTCACCAGCAAGGCGTATGCGAAGAAGCTCGCAGCCGGGATCGACCGCCACAAAGCCACGCCCAGTGCCTCGCTCGCACCGGAGTTGACGATCCGCGAGGGGGACAGCACTACGCACTTCTCCGTGATCGACAAAGACGGAATGGCCGTGTCGCAGACGTACACTCTCGAAAACGCTTGGGGGAACCGCATCGTCGTCCGCGGTGCCGGGTACATCCTCAACAACGAAATGACCGACTTCAACACCCACCCCGGCACCACCAGCACCAGCGGCCGCATCGGCACACCGGCCAACGAAGTCGCGCCAGGCAAGCGAATGCTCTCCTCCATGTGCCCCATCCTCGTGGCCAAAGACGGCAAGATCCTCCTCGTCACCGGCAGCCCCGGCGGCCGCACCATCATCAACACGGTCCTGAGCGTGGTCGTGAATGTGATCGACTACGGCATGGAGGCACAGGCCGCGGTGAACGAGCCGCGGCAGCACCATCAGTGGTTCCCCGATCGCCTCAGCCTGGAGCGGACCAAGTCGCGGCCCGATCTGGTTCAGCAACTCAAACGCATGGGCCACACCGTGTCAGACAGCCGACAGGGCGATGCGCACACGATATATGTCGATCCGAAGACCGGCACCTTCCGCGGTGCCGCCGACACCCGTCGCGACGGCAAAGCCGCCGGCTACTGAGAAACCCTTGCGACTAACAACACCACGCCTGGATCTGGTGCTGCAGACGCCCGACGAGGTGCTCGCCTGGGTGGAGGCCTTACCCGCAGCCGATCGTGCGGAAGTCTCACCGGACTGGATCGCTCAGGTGCGCTCCACGACCGCGGGTGATCCGTGGGCTCTGAGCTTCTCAGTGTGTCTGCGGGAGGGCGGAGCCGTCGTCGGGTCCATCGGTTTCAAGGGACCACCCGACGTGGACGGCGTCGTCGAGGTGGCCTACGGCATCGAACCGGACCAGCAGGGGCAAGGCTATGCCAGCGAAGCGACCGCAGCATTGACAGAATTCGCCTTCGCCAGTGGTCAGGTCCGGACCGTCCGCGCCCACACGAAGCCCGGCAATGGGGCCTCAAAGCGCGTGCTTGAGAAATGCGGCTTCGAGCGGATCGGAGAAGTCGTGGAGCCCGAAGACGGCCTGGTCTGCCGCTGGGAAACGCAGCGTGCCGCGGTCTGAACGAGTCGTGGCTCCCTGTCGAATCGTGAACCGAAAACCACTGGGACTTTTTCGCTCAAGGGGCGTCATTCTTCGTCGTTTTTCATCTGGCTGAGCGGTCCACACCGGCTGGGAAAGCCGTGATAGCCCACTCCGCAACTTGACGGACGAATGACGGCGTCGCGACATCACGAGCGGGCCAGTCCGGTGCGGGGTGGACTGGGTGACCAGTCCCGCGGACGTTTGCCACCAGCACGGGCGAGTGCGGGTAACCACATGACCGACCGAGCCAGTACTGGATGACGAGGCGCTTGTCCGGTGTGAATAGGTGCAACACCGGCCCCATGCCGTCAGTGTCATCAGCGACGTACCAGAGGAAGGCCCGACCGCTGACCACGATTTTCCGACGCCATTTTGATCGCGCCGCCACGCTACCAGCCCTCCGTCGCCGAGCAGTTGTTTCAACCAATTCACAGATGCGATAGTAACATCGCGATTCCCCATGTCAACGACGTGACCGGCTGCCATCATCCAAATATGGCGAAAACACCATGCACAGGACGCGGTGGAGGGAAATATGAATCGTCCCGATGCCGATCGCTGATGTTCGTGGTTCCCTGTCGAATCGTGATCTGAAACCACTGGGCCCATTCGTGCAAGGAGCTTCACTGTTCGTCGTTTTTCATTTGGCTCGGCGGCCATGAAATAGTTTCGACGTTACGTGCCATAGTATCCTGAAATGTGGACGCTCACCGTCTCGAACTCCCGCCCCGGCTCGCCAGGGCCTTCTGGGACCATGCCCCGCCAGAGGGCCAGTCGCAGAGTCGGAAAAAGGTAATCGAATTGCCCGGGCGGGAATGCAGTCGGAGGCAATCCCGCGTGGTGGACCACCGCACCGACCAATTCATCCGCCGGTGTGGAGAACACTTCACGCTTGAACGACCGAACACGGACTCGCGCGACGGCAGACGCTTCTACGAAGGCCACGACGCCGCCGACGCAATCGACCATCAACCCGAGTGCGTCGATGAACGACTCGCCCTTGTCGCCGGCTGTGATTTTGCACCGACCGATAGCCTGACGCAACTCGTCTGGCCGCATGCCAAGCTGAATTGGGCCGATCCCGATGCCCGGCTGCACTTCGAAGTCGCGAGCGCGTAATCCCTTCGGTCCCCCTCCAAACGAGATCGCTCTCCAGTAGTGCGGCTTTACAGCCCGACTGGAGCACCATCTACTGCGGCGAACACCCGCTCCATCCGGTAGTTGACGAACTCGACCCCGCGGCACTTCACCACCTGCGGGGCCAGCACCGCGAACCCTTGAGCCTCGAAGAATGGCCGGGCGGTGATGCTGGCCTCGGTGAACAGCCGGGCCAAACCGACACGCCGAGCTTCGGTTACCACGGCGGCCAGGAGCTGCCGCCCGATTC
>JBGSSZ010000463.1:0-2407 GCA_041736785.1 Limnoglobus sp. | reverse complement strand
GGTCTGGCTGCTGCAGCGCGTTGTGCTGCACCCGACCTGGCGCGGAGCCGGGCTGGCGACGAGCTTCGTGCGTGAGGCGTGTGCATTGTGCCCGGTGCCGTGGATCGAGACGCTGAGCGCGATGGGCCGGATCAATCCCTTCTTCGAGAAGGCGGGTTTCACGCGTGTGGGAGTGATTCGCAAAACCGGTCGCGAGTCGGGAGCGTACAGACACGGGCTCAGTGCGGCGAGCCGGGAGAAGAGCCGCCACAGCGAGCCGGTCTATTATGTGCTCGACAATCGCGGTGCGAAACGGTTGCCATCGGCTTCGGACTGCGGTAATCAATGATATTCTCACCGTTTGCGGAACTGGTTCGATGCTTCCCCGCCGTCGTGTCTTGTTGCTGATGCTGGCTCCGGTCATCCTCGTGTGTATCGCCTGGGGCACACCATTTGTGCTGCGGTCGATGTGGAGTGAAACCATTCCGGAAGCCACATCGCCACCGCCGGATGGCGCGAAGATCTATGCTCAGAACTGTGCCTACTGCCATGGCATCAACGGCGACGGTCGCGGCACGGTGATCCTCAATCCCCCGGCGCGGTACTTCGGGCGCGACAAGTTCAAATTCGGCACCACTCTCGCCAACTCCGGTCGCGAAAACATCCCCTGCGACGAGGACATTCTGCGACTGCTGCATCGCGGGATCCCCGGCTCGGCGATGCCCGATTTCGACGCGCTGCCTGCCGAGGCCAAGGCGGCTGCCATTGAGCATGTCCGGACGCTGACGCGGCAGGGGCTCATCGCGCGACAGATCGAACGGGCGAAGAAAAACGACGACGACATGGAGCCGGAGAAGTTCGCCCGCATCGCGGCGATGCAGAGCACGGTCGGGCCGAAGCTCGAGATTCCGAAGATCCCGCCCGCCACGCCGGCCGCGGTGGCGCGGGGCAAAATCGTCTACACGAAATTGTGCGTGTCGTGCCACGGCCCCGAAGGCAAAGGCGACGGCCCGCAGGTGAAGGATCTGAAGAACGACGACGGCACGCCGAACAAACCGCGCGATCTTACGATGGGTATTTTCAAAGGCGGCGGCGAACCGGAGCGGCTCTATGCCCGGATCATGCTCGGCATCCCCGGCACGCCCATGCCCGCAAGCAACACGCAGCCGCAAGCGGAAATCCTCGACTTGATTGCTTATGTCCGCTCACTCGCCGGCAAATAACGCGTGCGGATCGCCGGGATGAGATAGTCGCGGAACGCTGACTCAAAATCATATCGTGGAGCATGGCCCCAATCCCTGCGGGCCGCGTCGTCATTCACATCCACAGGCCAGGTATCGACAATCGCCTGCCGTTTGGCATCCACAGTTGTGGTGAGTTTCGCATCGGGGAACGCTTTCACGACCATTGCGCGGACCTCGTCCGCCGAGGGTGCAAACGCGCCGATATTATAGACCGACCGCGAGAGTGATTTGGCACTCATTAACCTCAGCACCGCGTCGACAGCGTCGGGCATCGCCATGAACGGGATGCGCGTGTCGGGCCGCACGAAGCAGGCGTATTCCTGCCCCTGAGCCGCGGCGTGGATCATTTCGGGGGCATAGTCCGAGGTGCCGCCGCTCGGCACGGTCGCCGCGGAGATCAGGCCCGGAAAGCGGATGCCGCGGAAGTCGATCTTGCCCAGGTCCGCGGCACTTAATTGTTTGTAATGACAGCCATAATACCGGCCCAGATGTTCGCAATATAATTTATTCGCACCATACATGGTGGTGGGCATCAGATAATCATCCTCACTCACACGACCCGCTTTCGCTTTCACCTCCAGGCTCGACAGCCCGTAGGCGGCAATGCTGCTCGGGTAAAAGAATATCACAGGTCGTCCGTGCGATTCCCCTTCCCGCTGGGCAAATTCCAGCAGGTTCAGCGTGCCTTCGACATTCACCTTGTGAGCGAGTGCCGGCGAAAATTCGCTGCGGGTCGAGAGCAGGGCTGCGAGGTGGAAGATCCGGTCCACCTCATATTCCGCATTGATGCGCTCGAGCAGTTGAGCGTCGAGGATGGAGCCATTGAATTCTTTGCGGACCTGCCCGGCGACCTCGGCTGGGAGCGGGTTCAGGTCGAGTGTGATGATGGATTGTTCACCGGTCGCGGCGAGCCGCTCGATGAGGCCGTGGCCCATCTCGCCGGAGGCGCCGGTGATCAGCACGGATGCGAGTCTTGACATGATTACTCCCAAACCTGCAATGAAGAATTAGTATTTGATTTTTTTCAGCGCCACGACCGCCAGCACCACGGCCACGACGAGCGTCACAAATGCCAGCACGACGGGCAAAGCACTCGACGATGCCTTGCGTCGGCGGCGGCGGGTCGGCTCCTCGCTCGACTGCACATCGAACACCTGGCTGCTGGGCGGCTCTGTCGGAGCCGG
>JBGSSZ010000462.1:0-5957 GCA_041736785.1 Limnoglobus sp. | reverse complement strand
CGGGTGCCATCGGCGTCGTGGGGTTCTGGGCCCAAGCCGGACCCGCGGCAGCGAGCAAACCGACAGCAGCAGCCCGGAGTCGCGACTTGGCGGCACTATAAACTGCGGACCGTTGCATTGTGATAATCCCTATATGCGAGTCGATTACATGTGTTTGCTCGGGATTACTCCCGTTCCACTGACTATCGGGGTTCTGACGTGCCGGGATTGACAGACGGGTCGTATGGTTTGTGCGGGGCGAATGTGGAAACGACGGGCTGTGCCGATTATGTCATTTGTGGCGACTGCCTCATATGACTTGAGCCAATCGGCCAATAGGATGACGACCTACCACAAGGATTTTCCCATGCGATTATTGACTCTACTGCCAGTGCTTTCGCTTTTGCTGGCGGGCTGTGACGCGAAACCGGGCTCGGGAGCACCAGCCAGTGCGGTTGTCGATGAAGTCAAGGCCGAGCGGACCAAACTTTCCCCGGAGGATCGGGCTCTCGTCGACGCTCAGGAATGGTGCGTCATCAGCGACGACGAGCGGCTGGGCTCGATGGGGCCACCCATCAAACTGACGATCAAGGGCCAGCCGGTGTTCATCTGTTGCAAGGGCTGCCAGCGGAAGGCGGAAGCTGAGCCGGAGAAGACGCTGGCCAAGCTGGCGGAGCTCCAAGCGAAAGCCAAGCAGGAGAACAAAAAGTGACAGCCGAGCGGAGGTCGCTTGACAGCAGGTTGGGATAAAAGCTATTTCATTGCAATGTCTACCAATCACCCGCTGCGACTGGCGATCATCAGCACGCCGCGATCGGGGAACACCTGGCTGCGGAACCTCCTCACCCGCTACTACGCGATTCCGACGACCTGCTCGCATTCGCTCAGCCCCGCAGAGTGGGCGGCGATGCCGGCAGAGGTCATCCATCAGATCCACTGGAATCGCACGCCGGAGTTTGTGCAGCAACTGCACGATTACAATTTCCGCGCCATCAGTCTTGCCCGGCATCCGCTCGATACGCTGATCTCGATTTTGCACTTCGCGTGGTACGACCGCGAGACGGTCAACTGGCTGAGCGGCGAAGGTGGCGATGAGTCCCTGCTGTGTGGTGCGATGCCGCGGAGTCGTTCGTTTATTGAATACGCCACCGGTCCCCGAGCCGCGGCACTCTTGAATGTGACTTGTCAGTGGTGGAAGCAGCCGGGCGTGGTCTGGATGCGCTACGAGGACATCGTCCTCGATCCGGCCGGCGAACTCGCCCGCATCAGTGCGGCGTTCGGACCGCCACGATGCGAGTCGGTCGACAATGTCATTCGCGGCTGCTCACTCAACCATCTGCGCGTCGACTCACTCAACAACCACTTCTGGAAAGGTCAGCCCGGACTCTGGCGTCAGCTTCTCCCCGCGGCAGAGGCAGCGGAGATCGCCGCGGCCCTGGCTCCCATCTGCGAGACGCTCGGCTACACCTGCGACGCCGATCCGAATCTGACTGCTGCTCAGGCCGACCGCAATTGGGTGTCGATGATCGGCCCCGAACTCACACAGACGCTGGAGAAGAACACGCTGGGCCACCGCTCGCAGTTGCTGAAATCCGATGAACGCGTGACGGCGATGGCGGGCGAACTGGCCCAGTTGCGGTCTGAAGCCGCAGCCGCGGAGTTGCAGCGACTCGATGTCGTGCAACGGATGGAAGATCTGTTGGTGGAACTGCAGCCCTACCGTCGGTTGGAAGCGTTCTCCGTGCGCATGGCGCATCGAATCCAGAATTTCCGCAACCGCTTTCCACGATTCAGCGGTGCGTTCAAATCCGTGGCGCGGCAAATCCGCAGATGATCAAGCTGCATCCACAGCTTCCAGATCCGCCCGGTCAGCGCGGATCGCGTTGGTCAGCAAATACGCAAGAATGAAACCAAGACCACCGATCACGCTCAGCCCAAGGAGCACAAATCGTGTGTCGGCCCCGAACCCGACCGTCAGCAGAATACCGAGCATCGGGATCAACGCTGCCAGGACCAGATACAAGCCCTGTGCCTTTTCCAGATGGCGGAGTTGGGCGTGGTCTTCCGCACTGAGTGTGGCGTTGGTGACAAACTTCGGATAGAAGCAGCGCAGTGCGAAAAACGTCACCCCGAACTGCGGATAGGTCACAGCGATCAGGCCGCAGAGCGTCTGCGAGGCGATGAAATGCAGGTGGAAGCTCGCGGGCAGTTCGTGCACGGCGAAGTGCATGCTCAGCGGGAAAATGATCCCCGCCGCGACCCATGCCCACAAGCACACATGGACAGAGATCTGGCCGAGCCTCAGACAGCGACGACGCAGGAATTTCAGGTCGCCTGCCACGCCACCAGGGCGCAACCCACGCACCACCGGCCAGATGAAGTAACCAAAGAGATACATGCAGAGCGGGAAAAAGATGCCATTGATGATAAGTTGGAGGAGCTTAAAGGTCTCTTCCAAGGCGGGGTGTTTGTTGACGATGGCATTGCCGTTGTACTTGATGCTAAAGAGTGAGGCGACGATGTTCGGGAGCAGCGTCACCGTGTAGAGCACGACGATCGGGTGGCGCTGAACCCAGGTTCGCCAGCCGGGACTGGGGACGAGCAACTCGCGTGAGCGCGGTTTGCAGCAGAGTTCGAGTGCCCGGGCCAATTCGCTCGCATTGGCGAACCGATCCTCGGGGTTCGGCCTGAGGCACTTCCGGAGGACGTCGAGCATGCCGGGGAGCAGCTTGAACGCCGGAGAGCGGTCGAGCCCACCGCGACGTTCGCAGAGCATGAAGCCGATGTTGGGCATCTCACCGGCATGCGGTTCACTCTTCGTAAACGGTCGCTCGCCCGTCAGCAGTTCCCAGAGTGTCACGGCCAACGAGTAAATATCACTGCGGCCATCGAGACTCTCGATCGTCCGCGTGTGGTCGAAGGCTTCCAGTTGCTCCGGCGACATATATGCCAGGCTGCCGCCGAAGACCGCTTCGCCCTCGACTTCGGAACTGCTCACATTGAAGTCCGCCAACCGTGGCGAGGCGTCGGAGCCGAGCAGCACATTGGCGGGTTTCAAGTCGCGGTGCAGCACACCTTGCTTGTGTGCATACGCCAGCGCCTCGGCGAGTCGGGCACCCAGCCAGCAGAGCGTCTCGGGCCAGGTGAGGTCGGCGAGTTTGCTCCGCGTCAGTGAATCGGTCGGCGGCATGACGCCGCGAGTCTCAAGGGCAGCATCCACCGCTTTCAACAGTAGCTTGCCATTCCTCTCCGGTACCGGCGTCGATTTCACAAGTTTGACGACATTGTTGAGCGTGCCACCAGCGAGGTATGGCATGTAAAGCAGTCGCAGCCCGCGGTCGGGCAACAACCGTTGATCGTAAACTCGCACGATGTGCGGATGATCGAGTTGCGCCAGCGTCTGCGGTTCGGCACCCTGATCGGCACTGACTTTCAGTGCCACCAACCGCTGCATGCTCACCTGGCGGGCAAGATACACCTGCGCGAATGAGCCTTCACCGACTTTGGCGAGCAGATCGAAGTCGTCGAGCCGTTGACCGGGTTCGACGAGCGTCTTGACGACGGGTGATGGCGCGGTCTGCCTCACCGTCGATTCAGGGATATAGTCTGAAGTGCCGCGTTCCGTCTCGGACATACCGACGCTCCACGATTCCGAGTATCTTATGAGAGAATGGACTGTGCCGATTGTGGCAAATCTGTCGAGAGGGAAAACTCTACGGCGGGTTTGGCCCTGTTCACTCCGGGTGAGTTACTGCTAACCTGTGAATAGCTCCGGAGCCCGCCATGACTGCGCGCCGTGCTTTCACCCTCATCGAACTTCTCGTCGTCATTGCGATCATCGCAGTCCTGATTGGCCTGCTGTTGCCTGCGGTGCAGAAAGTCCGCGAGGCGGCGTCCCGCACCAAGTGCCTCAACAACATGAAGCAACTCGGACTGGGCTTGCAGAACTTCCACGACACCCATTCGGCATTCCCCGCCTCGGGTTGGACCGTCGCCGGGGCGGGCAATCCGGCTGGGAAGTACGTCGGCTGGCGGCCGCTAGTGCTGCCGTTTCTCGAACAAGACAATCTCCAGAAGCTCTACGATTTCAACGAAAACTGGTGGGAAGGCACCAACCCCACGGCGGCCGCCGTGCCGGTGCTGACGTTCCAATGCCCGAGTGTGCCAAGCCGCAGTCCAGTGCTCAGTGCCGTTGCCAAGCCACCGCGGCCAGCGATGACCTTTGCGAATCCCATCGCACCCAACGATTACGAAGCCATCATGGGCTTGCAGCACAACAGCGTGAACCAGCATTTTCCCAGTCCCGTGTATGACGCCACCACACGCTATACGGTCATGCACCGCAACTCCACAACGCGGATGGCCCAGATCAGAGACGGAACCGCCTACACAGTCACGATCGTCGAATGCGCTGCCCGCCCGCAGGTCTATCGCAATCGATCCAACACCGGCACGGCGAACAACGACCAGGGCATCGGCTGGGCCGACAGCGAAGGGCCGTTCAGCTTTGACGGTGCCAGCAGCGACGGCACCCTGGAAGGCTGCGGAGTCAATTGTGCGAAGGTTATGAACACCAGGAACGACAACGAACCCTACAGCTTCCACAGCGGCGGCGCGAACTTTCTCTTTGCCGACGGGCACGTCCAGTTCATCCGCGAGTCGATCGACTTGAAAGCATTTGTGCCGCTTCTCACCAAATCCGCCGGCGACCAGCCCGGCGATTACTAGCTCTCCACGAACGAGGCCCGCTCGGTCCGTATCATACTCCGCGACCCATTCACCGCGGAGCATATCCATGGCGTCCCCCCTCACAGTTGTCATCTTCGGCGCGTCTGGCGATCTCACCAGTCGCAAGCTCGTGCCGGCCCTGTTCAACCTCGCCCGCCGTGGCAAGCTGCCGAGCGAGGCCAGAATCGTCGGTGTCGCCCGCACCGAATACACCGATGCCTCGTTCCGTGAGATGATCACACCCAAGGTGAAGGCCATCATGGTCGGCGCCAAGGAAGAGTGGAATGACGCCGAGTGGGCCGAGTTCGCCAAGCGCCTCCACTATGTCCCCGGTGACGCCACCAAAGCTGATGGCGTGGCCCACCTGCAGAAGTGGTTCACTGACAACGAAGGCACCGGCGGTGGACGCCGACTCTACTACCTCAGTGTCAGCCCGGAATACTACCACGACATCAGCACCACGCTCGGCGGGGCCGGGATGAACGTCGAGACCGGCGGTTTCCGACGCCTCATCGTCGAGAAACCCTTCGGCCACGACGGTCCCAGCGGCCTCAAACTCAACGAAGTCCTTCACAAAAACTTCCGCGAGGAGCAGATCTACCGCATCGATCACTACCTCGGCAAAGAGACCGTCCAGAACATCCTCATCTTCCGCTTCGCCAACACCCTGTTCGAGCCGCTCTGGAACTACCAGTACATCGACCACGTACAGATCACGGTCGCTGAGGAAGTGACCGTCAAGGATCGCGGCAACTACTACGACGGCAGCGGAGTGCTCCGCGACATGTTCCAGAACCACCTGCTGCAGGTGCTCGCCCTCGTCGCGATGGAATCACCCACGAAATACTCCGCTGAGAAGTTGCGCAATGAGAAGCTCAAGGTCCTGGAAAGCATCACACCGATGAGCGTGGACGAGGCGATGGAGAACATCGCCGTGGGTCAATATGCCGGCTACAAGCAGGTCAAGGGTGTCGATCCGAACTCGAAAACTCCGAGTTTCGCTGCGGTCAAGCTCAAGATCGACAACAACCGCTGGAAGAACGTGCCATTTTATGTGCGCTCGGGCAAGGGCTTGAAAGCCCGCTACAGCGAGGTGGTGATCCAACTCCGCTGCCCACCGCACCTGATGTTCCCACTGCCGCCGGGCGAGGTGCTCGACTGCAACCGCATACGCATCGTGCTGCAGCCGAACGAGGCGATCAACCTTTTCTTCCAGACGAAAGTCCCGGACCTCGACGGCGTCGGCTTGA
>JBGSSZ010000395.1:0-3583 GCA_041736785.1 Limnoglobus sp. | reverse complement strand
CAACCTGCGGATCGAGTTGACGGAGAGTCGCCCCGACGTGGTGCTGCTCGACATGTCTATGGCTGGCGAAGACTCTGCCGATTCTCAAGCTGCGTCTTCCGGCGAAGCTCTTCAGGTGCACGATCCATCGATCGCTCGCATAACCAGCAGGGTGACGATCGTGCAGTCGATCCACTTCGCCCATTACTCCGTCGTCTTGCCGTCGAAGTGCTCGTTGTCGGCCTCGGCGTCCGCCCGCGTGTGGTGAACAATTCCGTCGCGATGATTCGGGGGCGAATAGAGCGTGTAGAGCTTAAGAGGGGCGCTGCCGGTATTGATGATGTTGTGATGAGTTCCAGCCGGGACGAGCATCGCAAAGCCCGCGCGGATAGCTGTCGTTGCGCCGTCAAGAATGGCCTCCCCGGTCCCCTCTTCCACACGGAAGAACTGATCGAGCGTGTGGACCTCCTCCCCGATCTCCTCCTTGGGCTTGAGCGCCATCAGGACGAGCTGGCAGTTCTTCGCGGTGTACAGCACGCGGCGGAAGTCGATGTTCTTCACGGCGAGCGCTTCAATGTTCTGCACAAAGCCCTTCATGGCGACATCTCCCTGGTAGGTTGATCCTGCTGGACTGCCGGTCGCACTCCGCGTGCCTTTGGACTTGGCCGACAGCAATATTTTAGGTCAGCGTCTCGAATCGCGGCCGCTCGTGGCTTCCTGCTCGGCCTGGATCCAGTCCGCCAACCGTTGGGAACGCGCACGACGGTCGATGGCTACGAGGGCATTCCATCCGCTCGTTCAGGATCGCAACAACTCGATCGCGTTCGTAAAGGTTGCGACCACCTTGTCGGTCCCGCAGGTGCGGATGCGCTCGCGAGCGAGATCGAGATCGGCGGTGTTCCAGATGCCCACGATCAAACTCATGTTGCTGTAGCGCGCCAGGATCCGCTTGCACACGAACCTCGCGTGACTCGTGGCCGTGGGCGGCATGGCGCACACGCAGACAGATCCGGGTGGCAGTTTGTCCATCTCATCCAACATCTCGCCCGCCGATGTGGTGACCGCGAGCACCCTCGCGGACATGCCCTGGAACTCAAGAAGTTGCGCAAGCATCATGGCGCTGATCTCATCCGCCTCATCGCGCGCCGGAATGCAAAGCACGGCGCCCGTCCGGACCGACTGACGCGGCGGCGCCGGGTCGACCAGCGGTGAGTTCGCCACACTGCCAGCCGAAGGACCCTCCGCAGCCGCGATCTCGCTGGCAACAGCACTGGCTTCGGCTTTGACGTTCACCACCGCCCATTCCCGATCGCCCAACTCCTCAATCAGATCGCGCAGGCTCTGATAAATGAACTCAATGTGCCCTTCCCTGAGGCGTCCGGCTTGGCAGTCGTGCTCGGCCATCGCCAAGGCGGGCATCAGGACATTTTCATACAGATCGATCAGCGGTTTGTCCTTGAGATATTCCTGCGTGAACTGGAACGCCTCGTCGTAATCCGTCGCGAGCAGGCGCTGATACAGCCTGACTTCGGTCGGCAGACTCGGTTTGTCACCCAGCAGCACGCTCAGATACTCCATGTGCGGTACATACCGCCCCATGACCACCAGGCACACCGTCAACGGCGTGGCCAGGATCAGGCCGACCGGCCCCCACAACCAGCCCCAGAAAACGGCCGAAGCCACAACCGCCGTGGCTGACACTCCGGTGCGCGAACCGTACAGCCAGGGTTCCAAGACGTTGTTGCTGATCAGTTCCAGAACGACGAACAGACCGATCGTGATCAGGGGCCAGGTCCAGGAGTCGAACTCCGCAAGGGACAGCATGATCGGAAGCGCAGCGCCGAGCCACGGCCCCACGTAGGGAATGAACCGCAACAGCGCCGCCAGTACGCCGAAGAGAATCGCGTTGGGCACGCCGATGACGGACAGGCCGATTCCCACGCTCAGGCCGTAGGTGCCGTTCACAATCAGCAGCATGAGCAGGTAGCGACTGACGCGCGAGGCGCCTTCGTCCATCGCCTGCATGGTGGCGGCGAGCTGGTCGGGGCCGATCAAGGCAATCAAGCGGTCGCGCAAGTCCTCGCGATGAAGGAGGATGAAGACTGTAAACAAGAACACGATGCCGGCGCTGACCAGGGGATTGGTCAGGGGGACGAATGTGCTGGTGATTGAACCCAGTGCATTGGAAGGCTTCTCTACAATTTCCACGGGCGCCGGCTTTGTCACCGGCGCAGCGGACTGTTGGGTTGGTGAACTCGGCAAGAGGGGTATCGCCCCCGGCTCCGTCTCGCCACGCGGAGGGGTGTCTGCCTGCATCACCTCCTCACCGATCTCCTTGAGCGTGTTAACGGCTTTGTCCACAGCGTCGCCTGATTGTGGCCGCACCGAGCTGATCTTTTGGCGGATGTTGTCGCGGTAGCGTGGCAGATTCTCGGCCAGAGCAATGGTCTGCGTGACCATGATCCAGCCCAGAGCCGTGATGACCAGCAGCGACAGCGTCGTGGTGACCAGCACCGATACAAGCCGACCCAGTCCAAGCTTCGCGAGCCGATTCACCGACGGCGCCAGAACGAAACTCAAGAGAATCGCAAGCGCGAGCGGGATCAACACCTCGCGGGCAAAGTAGAGAACCGTGACGGTCATCACCAGCGTGACCAAGACCGTCAGACGCGAGTTGCTTCTTGGCGCGCGGTATGACCCCGGCGGTACTCGTCGGGCCCCGCGGCGCGAGCGTTGTCTGCCGTTGGGGAACTCCGGGACCTCAGTAGCCATGTGTTCGCTCCCATCCCGGCGCGGCGGTGCGGAGGCCACTCAGAACCAAGGCCACCGCAGATGCCGCAGCTTCACCGGATGAGTCAGCACTACGCAGGCAGGTGGACCCAATCCGTGCCATCAATCTCGCAGAGATTGATGCGAGCCACAGACTACGTTCATCTCTGACCCGACCCTCATAACGATGACCCCGTTTACATGAAAATGGTGCGCGCGGCAGTCGGCACAAGTTCTTCGCTCTCGGCTGTGCCCCAGGTCGCCTGCTTTGAGGCTGCCTGTGCGCTCGTCCGGCGACTTTGGTTTTGTGCAACCGCACGCCACGCATCAACGCACAACGCCCCACGACCTTCGTCACGGGGCGTTCGCAAGTCAGGGTGGCAGGAGGTGGTTGAACTCCCCCGTCAATGCCAATGGCCCCGGCATCTGCCGGGGCCATCAAGCAATCCAAGTCGGGGTGATAGGATTTGAACCTACGGCCTCTTCGTCCCGAACGAAGCGCTCTACCAAGCTGAGCTACACCCCGCGATGGCTGGATCGACGGGCAAACTGGACTTCCGGGATGCACCGGGTTGCCGGTGCGCTGGCGGGAATGGGCGGGGAGGGATTCGAACCCCCGAAGGCATACGCCAACAGATTTACAGTCTGTCCCCGTTGGCCACTTGGGTACCCGCCCGTGGTTGCGGTACTGCGTGAGGGACGCGGACGATACTCGCCCCTCGCCGTGGGATCAAGGAGGATCGAGCCGAGTCGCCGCCCGAAGTCGCGCGGATGGCGGAACCTCCTCCGCTCGGTTCAGCGCGTGACCGCTGGCTTCGTTGGCTTCGTTGGCGGC
>JBGSSZ010000353.1:0-12341 GCA_041736785.1 Limnoglobus sp. | reverse complement strand
CCGCGGATGAGTCGCCGCAGGTCCGCAACGGAGTGATGGTCGACGACCCGCATGGCCTGGCTCCGGTCGGAAGGAGACCGAGCCTAACCCGACGCCACAGAAAGCGCAAGAGCAAAGGATGCTAAAATCTGGGAAGCGTATGATTCTCTCGCATCACCTGGGCAGACTCAGGGCATCTCGATGTGAAATTCAAAGACATTATCCTGCCCGGCGAGGACTTCGCGTTCGAGTCCGCTGCGGTCGGGTCGCCTCAGCGCGGCGGGAAAGATAGCCCAGGTCTGCGGTGTGCCGGGATCGGCGAGGGCAACGCGATACCAGCCCGCGGCGAGGTAGGGTGAGCCCTCGGCCGTCAGGCGGAACGTGCCTTGGTGATCGATGCTGGCGATAGCGGATGTGCCTGACGAGCCGCGTTCGGGGTGCGGAGTGAAGACGACGGTGCCGCCAGAGAGAGGCCGACCCTGAAAAAGCACGCGACCGCGCACAGTCGCTGGCGTCGGGCTGCTACCGTCGCAACCGATCAGTGCCAGCATCAGCGCAGGAATTCCCCACTTCATGCAGTCCCTCGCATCTTGTATCGGCATTCGCGGTGTTCGTGTTGACCAATTGAATGGCGTAGGGTATCACGCTCGGGCCAAACCCTAATTCCGCAAGAGACATCGGACGTCTCTTCGCCGCAGCCCGCTGCGGATCCCGCGCAATGGAGGCGCTCCCGTGAAGCGTTTAACCGTTCTGAATCTGGCCCTTGCGGCCCTCCCGCTGGCGATGATCGTCGCCGCTCCCGTCACCGCCGATGCCCCGGCGACCACGACTCCCGCAGCCACCGGCCGCGGCGTCGCCGTCTTCAATGTGCCCAAGGTCATGCGCGAGTATCAGAAGTGGCAGTACTTCGCCGCCGAGGTCAACAAGGAACGTACCGAAAAAGCCGCCATGCTCGCCAAGAAGCAGAACGAAGGCATCGATCTGCAGAACAAGATCAAGACGGAAGTTTCCAAGCAGAAGCAGGAAGAAATGTCGCAGCAACTGATCGTGCTGCAGCGTCAACTCCAGGACATGGAGCAGCAGGCCCGCAAGGAAATCGACGAAAAGAGCATGACGCACCTGCGTACGCTGTTCGGAGAACTCCGCACCGTGGTCGATGCCGTGGCCAAGACCAACGGCTTCGATCTCGTGCTGGCGTATCCCGATGCCAGCACCGAGGAAGAAAAAGCCTCGCCGGTCTATCTGGAGATGAAGCTCCGCACTCCGGCGGCAATGCCCTTCTATGTCAGTCCGAACATTGACATTACCGCAGTGGTGATCCAGACGCTGAACAAGAATTTCCCCGCACCGGGCCCGGTCAGCCCCGTCACGCCGGCAGGTGCCACCGCCCCGGTCCCGACACCGGCACCCGCGAAGTAGAAATCTTCTTCACTCCCGACCTTGGCTTTGCTCCCCTCGCCCTCGTTTCGGGGAGAGGGGCTGGGGGTGAGGGCTCGAAACGTGAGCTCCAAATGGGGAGTGAGGGCACAGGAGAGATCATGCGTACGCTCGGCTATCGCTCACAACGTACATTGGCCAACCCCGTCGAAGTCGCGGGTGTCGGATTCATCACCGGCAGTCAGGTGCGGATCCGCTTCGCACCGGCTCCCGAGAATCACGGCTTGGCGTTTGTGCGCACCGATCGCCCAGGGTCCGCAGCGATACCCGCTCTCGCAGGCTCCGTGACCGACACGCGCCGTCGCACCACACTTGGCAGCGCCAGCGAAGGCGTCACGCTGGTGGAGCATGCACTTGCCGCTCTTGCCGGCCTCCGCATCGACAACTGCCTCATCGAGCTTGACGGCCCCGAGCCTCCGGGTCTCGACGGCTCCGCGCAGGATTTCGTCCGCGCCATCGAATCCGCCGGCGTGCAGAATCAGTCCGCACGACGGCCCATCCGCACCGTCGTCCGGCGTACGAGCGTCGAACACGACGGAGCGACCATCACACTGCACCCCGCCGAGGACATGAATCTGCGGGCGAGCTACATCCTCGACTACGGTGCGCTCTCTCCGCTGCCGCGGCAGTCGGCCACGATCAGCGTCACGCCCGATTCGTTCAGTCGCGATGTGGCGACCTGCCGCACATTCCTGCTGGAAAGCGAAGCCGACACGCTCCGCGCACAGGGCATCGGTCAGCATCTGAGTCCCAGCGAAGTGCTGGTGTTCAATTCGCGTGGCCCGATCGGCAACCGGCTCCGCTTCGGCGACGAGCCTGCACGACACAAACTGCTCGACCTCGTCGGCGACCTTGCCCTCTGTGGCTTCGATCTCGCCGGCCACGTCGTCGCTTACCGCTCCGGTCACGGCCTCAACGTGGAGCTCGCGAAAACGCTGTCCGAGCAATCCCAGCACGAGAGCGAGGAAGCTCCCAGCGTGCTGCCGTTTCGCCGCCTGAACAAAATCGCGGCGTGAGAGTTTTACGAGCCGGAAGCGTCAGCGACGGTATTGAAGTGATTCGTCGATAGGAGTGATATGTCCCGTTTAAGAATGGCAGTCATCGGCGTCGGTCACCTAGGTCAGCACCACGCGCGAATCCTCGCCGGGCTGCCAGATGTGAATCTCGTCGGCGTCGTCGACAGCAGCCTCGAACAGGCGGGCATGATCGCCGACAAGCTGGGTACGAAAGCCTACGACGACTACACGCCGCTGCTGGATGAAGTGGACGCTGTGACGGTGGTGACGCCGACGGTGCATCATCATGCGGTGGCGTCGGCGTTTTTGGGGCGTGGCGTACCGGTGCTGGTGGAGAAGCCGATTTGCCGCACGCTGCTGGAAGCTGACGATCTCATCCGTCTCGCCGCCGAAAACAGCGTGCCCCTGCAGGTGGGACACATCGAGCGATTCAATCCGGCATTCGAAGAGCTTTCGCGACGGCCGATCCGGCCTGCATTCGTCGAAGCCGAGCGCCACGGCCCCTTCACGGGTCGCAGCGTCGATATCGGCGCCGTGCTCGATCTGATGATCCACGATCTCGACCTGCTGCTCGCCCTGATCGGCAGCCCGGTTCGCGAAGTCGATGCCGTGGGTGCGGCGGTCTTCGGCGGCCACGAGGATATGTGCAACGCCCGGCTCAACTTCGAGAACGGCTGCGTGGCTCACGTCACCGCCAGTCGAATTACCGTGCAGCCCAAGCGTCGCCTGCGGATCTGGGCCTCGGAAGGCTACGCTGGCATTGACTTCGTCAGCCGCAAGCTCACGCTGGTCCAGCCGTCGCCCGAAGTGCGGCAGTTCGGCTTGCGCGTCGATCGCATGGATACCATCAGCAAGGCCCGCCTCAAAGACGATCTCTTCGGCCGCTACATGCAGGTGCTCAGCGTCAGCGGCGACCGCAAAAACGATCAACTCACCAGCGAGCTTCGCCACTTCACGGACTGCGTGCGCCGCAATCGTCGCCCGCGGGTCAGCGGTGAAGATGGTCGCGATGCCCTGGAGCTGGCCGAACGCGTGCTGGTGAGCGTGAAAAACCATGCCTGGGAAGGTCAGCCGAACGGCGCCATCGGGCCGAACCGCATGCCCCGTCCCGCCGGTTGGCTCTTCGAGACGCCCCGCATCGCCGAGGCGGCGTAGTCAATCCGAACGCGCCTCACGCAACACGACCCGGTACAATACACGCATGAACCGCTGCCAGTTCTGTGGGGCACCGAGCACGATCCACCTCACGGATATCCAGAACAACGCCGTGCGGCAGATGCACCTCTGCGAGCGTTGCGGCCGCGAGCGCGAACTGCTCAGCGAGGCGGAAAGCCCGCAACTGAACCTCACCGCTCTCTTGCAGGTGCTGCTGACGGAAATGAAAACCGCCGCAACCGCGAACACCACCAAGCCGAACTACACCGCGTTGACCTGTGCCGACTGCGGGCTAAAGTATGCTAAGTTCCGCACGGCGGGTCGCTTCGGCTGCCCGGCCGACTATGACATCTTCCGCGAGCCGCTGCTGCCTCTGCTCGAACGCATCCACCGGAGCGTCGATCATGCAGGCAAAGCCCCGCGGAGCCGCCGCCTCAAGGCCGAGGTGGCAGAACTGAACGACCGCCTCATCGCGGCCATCGCAGCGGAAGACTACACCGCCGCCGCGACCCTTCGCGACGAGCTTCGGCAGAAGGATACGGCATCAGGATGAACCTCGACGGACTGCTCCCCAACCTCGGTGAATGGCTCCGCGGCACCGGCCCCGACTCGGATGTCGTGGTCAGCACGCGCATCCGCCTCGCCCGCAATCTCGCCAACTACCCCTTCGCCACACGGGCGAACGCACTGCAGAAAGCCGACATTGAGAGCCGTTGCCGCGACGCCGTCGCCACCGCGGAGATTCCCGGTGGCCTGAGCTATTTGAGCGTCAACGGCCTCCCGCCGCTCGATCGCCAGTTTCTCGTCGAGCGACAACTCATCAGCCGCGAACTTAGCACCGTGCTCGAAGGGCCGCGTGGCGTCGCCTTCGACGACCGCGAATCCACCAGCATCATGATCAATGAAGAGGACCATCTCCGCCTGCAGGTCATGCGCAGCGGCATGGCCCTCGACGAAGCCTGGGAGCAAATCGACAAAGTCGACGACGCCATCGAAGCCAAGATCAACTACGCCTTCCACGATCAGTTCGGCTACCTCACCGCCTGCCCCACCAACGTCGGTACCGGCATGCGGGCCAGCGTCATGCTCCACCTCCCCGCGCTCGGGCTCACCAAGGAAATCGAAAAGCTCTTCCGCAGCCTGCAGAAGATCAATCTCGTCGTCCGCGGGCTGCACGGCGAAGGCAGCCGCGCCACCGGCGACCTGTACCAAATCTCCAACCAGGTCACCCTCGGCAAGAGCGAAGCCAAGGTGCTGCAGGAAATCCGCGAAGTGATCACGATGATCCTCGATTATGAGCGCCGGGCCCGTGCTGCCCTTATGAAGGAGAAGCGACAAGCCGAGCAGGACCGCGTCGCCCGGGCCATCGGCACCCTCGGCAGCGCCACCATGATCACCAGCGACGAAACCATGGAGCTCCTGTCCACCGTGCGGCTGGGTATCCAACTTCGACTTCTCGACGATCTCCCGGCGACCACCATCAACCAACTCTTTATCCACACGCAAGCTGCTCACCTGCAGAAGATCATGGGCGTGAGCCTCGATGGCGAGGAGCGCAATGCCGCCCGCGCCCGCTACCTCCGCAACCGCCTCCGCGAGCTCGGGGCCGCCCCGCGGTGATCCTGCATCGCCTCGCCATCGTGCTGATCCTCACCGTCTGGACCTGGCTGCTGCTCAAGCCCAACCCGGTCCCAACGATCATCGCTGACAACCTGCTCGAAGACTTGAAATTCGTCATTGGCAAGACGCTGCACTTTGCCGCGTATGCGTTTCTCGCCTGCTGCGGCACCTGGCGAATGCAGAGTGCCAACTGGAAATGGATCTGGCTCCTGCTGCTCGGCCATGCCATCGCTACGGAGCTCGGCCAGCACTACGGCAGCATCTATTTCGACACCCACCGCACCGGAAGTGTCCGCGACGTATTGATCGATCTGTTCGGCATCGCAGCCGGAGCAACTCTGCGGCGCAGGTTGGGGTAACGGCACACAGCCCACCCGTTGCTCCGGGTGGGCTTGTCACTCACGAAAGCGGATTGCGTGCGAAGATCATCGATTCGATCGGCGTGTTGTTCACCAGATGCTGCTCGACAAACTCAGGCACCTTCTCGGCTGTGAGGCCGGCGTACCAGGTGCCTTCAGGATAGACCACCGCAATCGGGCCGTCCTGGCAGACCCGCAGGCACTGCACCTTGCTGCGATAGCATGCTTGCGGCCCGGTGGCGAGGGAGAGATTGCGGTCTTTCAATTCGCGTTTGAGTGCGTCCCAGGCGGCGGCTCCAGCTTCCGCGGTGCAGCAGGCGTCGCCGATGCAGAGCAGCACGTGCCGGTGATAGTGGCCGATCTTGAGCGTGCTGGCGACGGCGGCGAGATCAGTCATCCATGACTTCCTTGCTCTTCGCGTCGGCCAGGGCATCGACCTTGCCTTCATACGACTTCAGCAGATCCTGCATCTTCGTCTTGCCGGCGTCGCGTTCATCCTCGGTCATCGTCTTGGCCTTCTCGGCATCTTCGTAGTGCTTGTTGCCGTCGCGGCGGATGTTGCGGCACGACACCTTCGCGCTCTCGGCCTGCTTCTTGATCTGCGCGACGATTTTCTTGCGCTGGTCGCCGCTCATCGCGGGGATGGTCAGGCGGATCACCTTGCCGTCGTTGTTCGGAGCGAGGCCGAGATCGCTGCCGCGGATCGCCCGCTCGATCTCTTTCAAGTCGTCGGCGGTGAACGGCTTGATCACGATCGTGCTCGGATCGGGGCAGGAGATGTTGGCGATTTGCTTCACCGGCGTCGGCGAGCCGTAGTAATCGACCCGCAGCGAGTCGAGCATCGCCGGTGTGGCACGACCGCTGCGCAGGCCTTTCAGGTCGTTCCGGAAGACGTCGAGCGCCTTATCCATGCGGTCGGTGCAGTCTTTGAGAATGGTGGCAGCGTTCATGATTACTCCGCGGTGATCAGCGTGCCGTGAGCCTGACCGGCCACGGCGCGTTCGATGGAATGTTCCCGTTTGTAGTTGAAGACGAGGATCGGCAGTTTGGCCTGCATGCACTGCTCGAAGGCGCTGATATCCATGACCTGCAGGCGGGCGTCGAGTACTTTCTTGTAGGTGAGCGTCTCGTAGCGTTCGGCGTAGGGATCTTTCTCTGGGTCGGCGCTGTAAACGCCATCAACGCGGGTGGCTTTCATCACGACATCGACGCCGAGTTCGCGGCCCCGCAGGGCCGCAGCCGTGTCGGTGGTGACAAACGGATTGCCCGTGCCCCCCGCGAGGATCACAACGCGGCCCTTCTCCAAATGGCGGATCGCCCGCCGACGGATGTACGATTCCGCGACGCGCTCCATGGTGATGGCGCTCATCAGTCGGGTCGGCACGTCGAGGCTTTCGAGGCTGTCCTGCAGTGCGAGGCCGTTCATGACGGTGGCGATCATGCCCATGTAGTCTGCGGTGGCAGCCTTGATGGTGTTGAGCCCAGCGGAGAACTGAGCCCCGCGAAGCAGATTCCCGCCGCCGACGACGATGGCGATCTGCACGCCCTTGTCCACGACCTTCTTGATCTGCGCCGAGACGGCGAGGGTCTCTTCGAGGCTGATGCCACTCTTGCCGCCATAGCCGAAGGATTCACCGCTGAGCTTGAGCAGCACGCGGCGGTACACAGGTGGCAAGTCGTCGGTCATGAGGAAAGTATAGGAACTCAGTCCGCGAGGTAGAGAGCCCGGCCGCAGTTGCTGCAAGTGAGGAACTTCCCGCTGGCGAGCGTGTCGCGCTTGTCTTCGGTCATCGTGGTGCGGCACTGCTGGCAGGCATGCCCTTTCACGCCAGCCAGGCCATCGGCACCGTGGCTCTTCACCAAGCGGTCGTACACCGACTTCACATCCTCCGGGAGCTGGGCATCACACTCCGCGAGCCGGGCGTTGCAGGCCGTCTGATCTTCAAGCATCCGCTCGAGCCGCTCTTTGGCTTCGAGCTGATACTGCTTGAATTCCTCCTGCGCCTCGGCCCAGCGGGCTTCGACATTCGGCAGATCGGCGGTGCGCTCTTCAATCTCCATGATCGCACCCAGAATTTTATCCTCGCAGATGCTCTTCTTTCCGTTGGCGTTTTCCATCTCGTGCTTCGTCGCGTCCATCTCTTTCATCGTGGTGACTTCCATCGACCGCGTGAACAGCTTGGCCAGATTTCCTTCGATCGTCTTCAGCAGACTTTCTTCTTCCTTCTGGGTGAGCTTGAGTTGCTTGATGGTCTCGTAAGCGTTCTTGTGGTCGGCCTCCGCGTCGGCGAGCCGCTTTTGCTGGGCTTTGAGGACATACGGCCCGCGGTCGATCTCCTGTTGCAACTCGCGCAGATGGCGTCTGAGGCGATGGCATTCCTTCAAAATCGTCGGCACGGACATAAGCGTCACCCCTGTAGTTAATCAATGGAAAAAGCCCACCCGTTGCAACGGGTGGGCTTTCGCGATTCGGTACAGAAACTCTTACCGCTTGGCGGTGGCGAGCATCTGGATGGCACCGTCGAGGAAGCCTTCGAGCGGGCGGCTGCGGACGGGGTGCTGCAGTTTGCGGACGGCTTTGGCTTCGATCTGCCGCACGCGCTCGCGGGTGACTTTGAAGATGCGGCCAACCTCTTCGAGCGTGTAGGTGTAGCCGTCGCCGAGGCCGTAGCGGAGCTTGATGATCTCGCGCTCGCGGTAGGTCAGGGTCCGCAGTACGGCTTCGATTTTGTCTTTGAGCATCTCGTTGGTAGCGGCACTGACGGGGCTGTCCACGCCGGCGTCTTCGATGAAGTCGCCGAAGTAGCTGTCGTCACCCTCGCCAACGGGGCGATCGAGGCTGATCGGATGCCTGCTGATCTTGAGGACGCGCTTCGTCTCCTCATACGTGATGCCCGCGGCCTCGGCGGTTTCCTCGATCGTCGGTTCGCGACCAAGCTCCTGCACAAGCTGCTTCGAGACATTCCGCAGCTTGCTCATCGTCTCGATCATGTGCACGGGAATGCGGATAGTCCGCGCCTGATCGGCGATGCTGCGGGTGATCGCCTGGCGGATCCACCAGGTGGCGTAGGTGCTGAACTTGAAGCCGCGACGGTATTCGTACTTGTCCACGGCCCGCATCAGGCCGGTATTACCTTCCTGGATGAGGTCGAGGAAGCTGAGCCCGCGGTTGCGGTATTTCTTGGCGATGCTGACGACGAGTCGCAGATTCCCGCCGGAGAGTTCGCGTTTGGCGGCTTCGTATTCGGCGAAGCGCAGCCTCATAATCTGCACGCGGCGGCGGAGCGTCTGCGGCTCCTCGAGCGTGATCAGCATCAGGTCCTGAAGTTCTTTCTCGAGGTTGGCGCGTTCGTCCTTGTCAATGCGGTTGCCACGGCGGGCCCGCACGTCCGCGGCCAGTTCGTCCATCCGTGCGCTGATCTGCTCCAGCTTCTTCATCAGCGGCTGCACCTTCTGGGTGCGGATCGAAAGCTCCTCGACGAGCGTGCTGGTCTTGCGGCGGCGGACCTTCAGTGCCTCGCGGATCGGCTCCTTCTCCCGCTCGGTCAGAACTTCATCCAGCAACCGGTTGAAATCGTCGACGTTCTTCTCCATCAGCGGCTCGAGCGTCCGCAGGTTGTGCGGCATGCGCTGGAGAATGCGGTCTTTCTGCAGGTTCTCCGTCTCGCTGACTTTGATCGTGCGGTCGAAGGGCAGGTCACCGCTCATCACGCGGCGGAGCGTCTCGACCACATTCCGCAGGGCATAATCGCACTCAAGCACTTTGCGGCGGAAGCGGCGGCGAGTGACCTCGATCTTCTGCGCCAGCATGATTTCCTTGCGGCGATCGAGCAACGGCAGTCCGCCCATCTGCGTGAGGTACATCCGCACCGGGTCGTCGATGTGGCGGCCGTCGCCTTCGTTGTCACCGAATGCCGGCTCCTCTTCGAGCAGCGCCTCTTCGCTGACGACGGCGGCATTGGAGGTGGTTTCGCCTTCCTCCGCCTCATCGATGAGGCTGATGCCGTGCGCCTCAAACGATTCGAGAATCATCTCGAGCCGCCCCGATTCCGAGACGCCTTCGGGGAGCGCGGCGTTCACTTCGTCATACGTGAGCGAGCCGGCGGCTTTGCCTTTCTCGACCAGGGCTTTGAGCACGATGTCGAGTTTGCTGCTGTCCATCCGAATCCTCCGAACCGGTCCAACAACGCGAACCTCATCCATAAGGCTCGCGGCTGAGCAGGGGGCGTCCCGCTCGAACGCGATCACTCCGGGCCTTGCAGCCGCCGGAGCAGAGTCATGGCTGCATCGTCGTCGTCGCCGACGGCGAGCAGTTGTTCTTTCACGATCCGACTGGCCGCCGCACGGCGCTGGCCCGCGAAGCCGTCGATGATCTTGTTCAGATACAGAGGACGGTCGGGAATGCTGCGCCCGACATCCTGAAGTTTCATGGCGGCTTCAAACAGCTCGGGCCGGTCGAGCAGGCGGAACCGCAACCCGTCGAGGTCGGCATGGTTGCCCGATTCGTGGAGCCCGAAGAGTTCGACGATCATCCGCCGGATACCGGTGTGAGCCACGGTCTCGGGATCGACGCGCGAGAACGCGTCCGGGATCAGGCTCGGCTCCGCGAGCAGAAGCTGAATGAGTTGCCGCTCGAGTATGCTCGCGGGAGCGTTCACCGCTGCCGCCGGTGTGGTCGGCTGCACGGTCACGATGACCGGCTCGTCTCGCGGGGCGGTGGTGCGATCACCGCGCTTGCGGTCAGCTTGCAGTTCGCGAAGGCGGCTCGTCACCGTCGACATCTGCAGGCCGAGCCGCTGCGAGAGACGCGTCAGCATCAGTTCGCGCTTCATCTGCGTGCTCTGGTTCGGCACCGGCGGGGCCATGGCGAGGATGCCCAGCACCGCGTCGAGCATCCGCCGGGAGCCTTCCACTGTCTTTGCTTCCGACATCAGCAGACTGTTCAGCTTGAAGTCGAGCGCGTCGGCCGCGTCGGCGAGGATGTCCTTGAACGTGCTCACACCATCGGCTTCGGCCAGCAGATCCGCGGGGTCGAGCCCTTTCGGCAGCGTGGCAACGGCCAGCTCGAAATCGTGAGCGATGAACATCTCCAAGGCCCGATCGACACCGCTCAGGCCGCCGTCGTCGGCATCGAAGACCATCACGACTTTATGGACGTGCCGGCGTAGCTGGCTCAAGTGCCGGTCGTTCAGTGCGGTGCCCATGGTGGCGACGACATTCGCGATGCCGCACTGATGGGCCATCATCACGTCGGTGTAGCCTTCGACGATCGCGAGGTAACCGGCACCCGCACCCGCATGCCGGGCGAGGTCGATGCCGAAGACGTTGTCGCTCTTGTTGAAGAGCAGCGTGTCGGCTGTGTTGTAGTACTTGGGGGCGCGGTCCTTGAGCGGGCTGTCGGGGAGGATGCGTCCGCCGAAGCCGATGGTGCGGCCTTGAATGTCGCGGATGGGAAACATCACGCGGTCACGGAAGCGGTCCCAGACGCCCTGGCTCTCTTCGCGCGAGCCGAGGAGGCCGACTTCGACGAGGAGTTCCTGGCTGATGCCGTCTTTCTGGGCGGCACGTTCGAGCCAGCCGTAGTCGGTGGGTGCGAAGCCGACCCCGAACTGCCGGGCCGATGCCCCGGAGAGATGCCGCGTCCCGATGTAGTGGCGGGCCCGCTCCGCGCTCGGCCCGTTGATGTATTCATCGTGGTAGAGTGCCTGAGCCCACTTCATCACTTCGAAGAGCCGGCTCTTGTGCCCGTCCTGCGGCGTCGGGTCGTCGATGCTGATCCCGGCCCGCTGAGCGAGCATGTTGCGGGCTTCCGCGAAGTTCACCCGTTCGTATTTCTCGACGAACGTAAACACGTCGCCATGAGCACCGCACGCCCAGCACTTGTAGTTCTGGTATTTCTTGTCGACCGTCAGCGAAGGGTTGGTGTCGTTGTGGAATGGGCAGATGCACTTCCACTGATTGCCCACCTTTTTGATGGACAAGCGATCGCTGATGACATCGACGATGTCATTGGCGGCTTTGATCTGTTTTGTGAGTTCCACCAAGTCGCGCGGCACAGTTCACCTGTCGATACGTCTTCCGGGGTCAGTTGTAAAACTTACAAACCGGAGGACGGGTCTTGGGGCTCCGCGAGCAATCTTGTCGCATTCGGACGTTCGTGCCGCACCGGCTCGGTGACAGTGTTGGACGGCAGCCGGGTGGTACGGCAATGCGAGCGTCCGATGAGCCGGGTTTTCTCGGGCCGAAGGATTCCGAAGCAGGCGAAGATCGATCATCCAGGATTCCTGGTGCACTCATCCATAAGTGCTCGCATCATGCTACACGGTTGTACGACGCCGTCAAGCGTCCCCCAGCCGGCACATTCGATTCGCGGGACAGGCGAGCTTACCCCGCGACGGCAAATTGGAGTGAACTCCGTCGCGATTCTCAAAGCCTCAACTACCGCGAAGCGTGTCGCAGAGCGTATCCCCGGTCTGGCTTCGAGCCGTGAGTCAGCAGCATGCCTGAAAGGAAAGTTCCACGCACTCGGGCAAACCTGTCTTTATTCGTGCGCTCCGAGCAACTAAGCTGTCTGCACACCGTCACGATGCATTCATCATGGAAGACACACCAGAAGTCACCACCAAGCCCGCAGTGGCCGTGAAGCCGGCTCCGACCAAGGAAGCGGCGGACATTCTGAAGTCGCCGGACTTCCTGCTACTGGTCGCGGCATTTGTCGGACTGCTCTTTCTCGCAGCCCTGGCGATCTGGTTTCTCGACCGCTGGCGCAAGAAGC
>JBGSSZ010000336.1:0-2157 GCA_041736785.1 Limnoglobus sp. | reverse complement strand
GTCGACAGCGCCGAGCGCCTGCTCCGGCGGCATGAACGCGGGGGTGCCGAGGGCGTCGCCGGCCTGAGTGTGGTGGTCGCTGTCGCGCTCGTGCTTGATTTCGGTGAGGTCGGCCGACTCCGCTCCCTTACGGTCGCGGCTCGTGTGATCGTCGCGCGACAGCACTTTCGCGAGGCCCCAGTCCATGACTTGCACTTCGCCAAAGGCACCGACCATCACGTTCGCGGGCTTGAGGTCGCGGTGGATCACGCCGTGAGCGTGGGCGTAGCCGACGGTCTGGGCGATCTGCTCGAACACTGCGGCCACGTTGATCGGGGCTTTCTCGTCGAGCAGGTCGGCGAGGCTGCGGCCTTTGATCAGCTTCATCGCCAGGAACGGGCGGCCGTCGGTGAGGGTGCCGACTTCGTGCACCGCCGGGATGCCGGGGTGCTGAAGCTGTGCCGTGATGGTGGCTTCTTCGAGGAAGCGGGCCGCGGTGCTGCCCCCGACGGCGTAGCTGCTCTGCAGGATCTTGATGGCGACGTCGCGTACGAGGCTCTCATCGCGGGCTCGGTAGACGATGCCCATGCCGCCGCGACCGACTTCTTCGAGCAGCGTGTAGCCGGGCACGAGCGGGGCGGAGCGGTCCGCGGAGGTGCTCGCCGATTCGTGCGACTGCGGTGTCGTCACGCCGTGATGGTCGGCACTCGCCGTGCGGTCGCGGTCTGGGAACGACGCGGTGGGCTGGTTCATCCCCGTAGTGTAAATGAAGCCGGCGCCGGCTTCAAACAAATCGTGGATTGAGCGTCTTCGCGTGCTCTGCTCAGTCACTCGATGGCTACAACCCCGATAATTCGCTTCAAATGCCCAGTTTCTTGTTTCGAAATCTGCGAGCCCCACCGTGAGACAAGCCCGCAAAGCAATAACGTGCAGCATCCCGTGGAGCGCCAGCCATGTTGGGCAATCGTGGAGATCGTCGGCATCGCACTGGTCCCATACTGGGATAGAGGTTCGACCGCATGGGGGAAATGAAAGCCTCGCTCTATCCGGGTCGAAGTGCTGGGCCATGGTCACCGCGGCGGCCCTGGCTCGATGAGGCCATTCCCTCGTAGTACGATTTGCGATTGCTATGATACCCAGTGAAAAACAGGATCGAAGTCCCAAAACGAAGTGCGCTTGCTGTGAGTCGAATCACCTCCGCAGCCTGTGGCGACTGTCCGCCGGAAGCGGCACTCCTGGACTTCATCCGGGGGGTGCTGATTCCGTCGCAACTGGATACGCTCGCACGCCATTTCTCCGGATGCACTGTTTGCGACGAGCGGCTCTCACAGCTTGAGAGCCAACCGGATGCTTTGACACTCGGGCTGCAACGGGCTTCGGCCCCTCGCTTGACCGCGGGCGGCACGATCGGCGATTACGAAATCCTTGGGCTGCTCGGCCGTGGCGGTATGGCCGAAGTCTGGCGGGCCCGTCATCGCCGCATGAATCGCGAAGTCGCGATCAAGGTGATTTCCGACCGGGCGGGCTCGACCGCGGCCTTGCGGGATCGCTTCCAGCGCGAAGTGGAAGTCCTGGCCGATCTGCAGCATCCGAACATCGCCGTGGCGCACGATGCGGGTGAGCATCAGGGCTGCCCGTATCTGGTGATGGAGCTTCTGGAGGGTGAAGACCTCGGCGAGCGACTCGCGCGCGGTCCATTGCCCGTGGCGGAAGCGTGTCACGCGGTTCTGCAGGCGGCCCGCGGTCTGGCGTATGCCCATGAGCGCGGGCTCGTCCATCGCGATGTGAAGCCGGCGAATCTCTTCCGCCTCACCGACGGCACGATCAAAGTATTGGACCTCGGCCTGGTTCGCCGCGAAGTGGAAGCGCCGACGGCTGGACCACTCGATGCGGTGAACCTTGCTGGCCGCGGGACGGTGCTGACCTCGGCGACCACGATCATGGGCACGCTTGACTATGCAGCCCCGGAGCAGATGACCGCCGCGGCCACCGTCGATGCGAAAGCCGATGTCTACAGCCTGGGTTGCACGCTTTACGCGCTGCTGACAGGGAAAAGCCCGTTCGCCCGGGCTACGGCGGAGGCGACGCTGCAAGCCCACCGCGAGGAGACTCCGCCGACCCCGGCAAACCTGCCGGCCGAGGTCGGGAAGCTCATGGCACGGATGATCGCGAAATCGG
>JBGSSZ010000313.1:0-18759 GCA_041736785.1 Limnoglobus sp. | reverse complement strand
TTGGTAGCTCCGGAAGCCGAACGCGCGATAGAGTGGTGTTGAGGACATGCCGTGCTCTGGAGATGGTGTGGTTACCTTCCAGAAGCGGCATGCTCCTCTTATCGTCAAGCCTCAAGTACGCTCTTCCAGGATGAGCCAGTTATCCTTTTGAAATACTGGCAGTCCTGCCGCGGACACGTAAAAGAGAGCGGCCACGGCTAGGGTTTTTGGCGGGGATTAGCCCTGCACGCCGACCAGATAGCTCATGAAGCCGAGCAATCGCGGACCGATCATCGATGCGCGAATGCCCGCCGGAATGCCTTGCCGATTGACGGTGCCGCAGCACGGGCAGGTCAACGCGTGGCCTTGATACTCGGTGACCTCCGCGAAGTTCGGCACCTATGGCGTGGGCGGCTTACTGTTGTAGTCGCTAGTGCCTTCCGCGGGTGATCAGTCCGCGGGCTGAGTGAATAGTTTGTTCAATCAGCCAATTGTCTCCAATGGCCTCGCCGGCCAGAGTCAGGCGTGCACGTAGCTGGCCACCGCCACGAGGCGATCATCCTCGACGCGCTCGATATACGTTTTGGCCATCGTGGAATCGACATGGCCCATGACCATAGCCGCGGCCACCTGATCCTTCGCACCGTCTGCCGCGGTCCTGAATGAATGCCACAGGTCACCGAACCCGCCCACGTGCTCGACGCCGCAACTCTCCCATAACATGGCGTATTGCTGGGTCACGCTGTTCATTGTGATGAGCCGCTTGTCGATCTCGAGCGAATCCACCCGCGAGCGCTTCGCGGTCAGAAACGCGTCCACCAGATCCCGCACCGTGATCCCGGTTTCGCTATTCACGCGCACGCGCCGCCCAGCTTTGATGTCCGGCCATTCTTTCAGGTATCGCTTGAGTGCGGCTTCCTGATCGGAGCCGAAGTAGTAAAACTGCCCGCGGAGCATTCGGCACCATTGGCCGGTCGGGTGTAGCCAGAGCGGAAACTTGGCTTTCGACTTCTGTGCAGCCAACGGACTTGCCCAAGGTGTAGTTTAGCTGATACCGATCAGGACATACACCGCGAATGGCTTGTTTTATAGTACGCGAGAGTGGCGGAATTGGCAGACGCACAAGATTTAGGTTCTTGCGGCCGAAAGGCCTTGGGGGTTCAAGTCCCCCCTCTCGCAGTTGAAATGCTTCGCGATCCGGACGCTTAGGATCACATCGCGTTCATGGGTCGAACCGAGGAACTGTGTCATGGCTGAGAAGGAAAACGTCGCTGCTGCGATCTCCCGGGCCCAGGAGGAACTCGGAAACGCACTCACCGAACTCGACTCGATTTCAGCGTTCGACCCGGGTGTCGTCGGTTTCGCGGCACACGCACTCAACAACTATCTCACCGTCGCTGGCGGCACGGTCGAACTCCTCCAGGTGTTCACCGCGGGTCATCCCGATCCGCAGGTGCAGGTCCTCCTCGAAGGACTGGCTCACAACTCGGAGATGATGCACCACACGGTCAGCCAGTTGATGACCACGGGATCCACGCAGAATCCCAAGCTCCGCTTCCGAAAGTGGTTCATTCCGACTCTCATTCAGCGGTCGTGCAACTACTATCAGCGAGCCGCCACTCGAAAGCAGATCGACATTGAATACGAAAACGCTTCTGGACTTCCGCACGTGTGGACCGATCCCATGGCCGTGGCCGCGGTCATGGACAACCTGCTCTCGAACGCAGTGAAGTATTCTCCGCTGGGTCGGAACATCCGGGTCAGCGTGCAGGGCGAAGCGGAGTGGGTTGTCTGCCGCGTCCAAGATGAAGGTCCGGGGCTCGACGCCGAGGATCAGGCGAAATTGTTTCAGCGCGGCGTGCGACTCAAACCGCAACCCACGGGCGGGGAGCAATCGGCCGGTTTCGGTCTGGCTGTCGCTAAAGGGCTGGTCGACCAGTTGGGCGGCAAAATCTGGTGCGAGTCCGAACCCGGGCAAGGGTGCTGTTTTGCATTCTGCCTGCCTGTCTACGACGGGCAGGTCGCGGAGCACCGGAGCGGCACGGCTCTCTAATTGGCGCACTCCAATCCCGCAGCGGTGTCGTACAACAACTCGATGGACCTCGACGACGCCATCGCGCCTCTGCTCACGCTCTACGACGACAAGCTCCTCGCAGCGGTGGCGGGGAAACTCTTCCGGCCACGGATCGGGCAGCCGGCGGACGAGCTTGTCGAACGCATCCTCGAAACGCAGAAGAACCCGCCGGTCGTGGATCGGCTGCTGAAGCAGTTGCCCGCGACGCCGCAGAAGCTGATTGCGCTGCTGGGTCGATCACGGCAGCCGCGCTGGCGCGTCGACGATTTGCTCGCGCTCGCTGTCTCGCTGGGGGACAGCGACGGATTCCCCATCATTGCCACGTTGCTGGAGCGGGGCCTGCTCGTCGCCGAATCGGGCGAGCCGGTGAGCGAGTTTGAGGCCTGGTTCGCTACGCTTGGCTCGGCTTCAGTCGTCATGGTGCCGGGGTCGATCACCGTGCGGGCGGCGGCACTGCCATTCACCTTGCGAAATGGTGATGAGATCAGTTCCAGTCCCGCGATGTCGGGGACGGCTGCACCGGTGGACGGACTCGACTGGCCGTTGCGTGTGGCACTGGCCCGCCAGCAGGTGCGGATCGCGGCTGTGAAGCTCACGCAGACGGGTGCGCTGTACAAGCGTGATCTGACGCGTTTCACGGGCGATACGGTGCTGCAGTCGCCGTTGGAAACTGGTGCTGCTCCGGCGGATGCCGGACTGCTCGCACTTTCCTGGGCCCGCGCATCGTCGCTGCTCAAGTTCGATGGTGAACTCACCGCTGCAGATTACCCCGAGTCGTGGAACAAGGACCTGAACGAAACGCGGGCTGATCTCTTCGGCGCGCTCTTCGCCATCGGCGACTGGGATCCGCAAGCAGGCTCGATCCCCGGCACGCCCACGGCGACTGCCTCCGCCGGACTGCTGCTCGTCAGTCTTCTCGCTGACACTCCGACGCACTGGCTTTCGCTGTCGACGCTCGCGGGCTGGCTCTGGGAGCACCATCCGCACTGGTCCGGACTGATCAGCAAGGACGCGGCCAAAGCCAACGGCACGCCGTGGGTCGAGGCCTGGATGCAGGCAACGATGCTCCCGCTCGGCGTGGTGGAAATGATTCCGCACAGCGGAGAGCCGCACTATCGGCTCACCGCGTTTGGCGTGCATCTCCTGGCACATGGACCGGCTCCGGTCACCGCAGTGGCGTTTCCACAGACGCTGCTCGTCCAGCCCAACGGCGAAGTCCTGGTCTACAGGCAGGGGCTCACACCGAGCCTGATCGCCAGGCTGACGGCATTCGCAGGATGGAAGCAGATCGGTGCGGCGTGCACGCTCGAACTCGTCGCCGAGACCATGATGCGCGGGCTCGAAGACGGCCTCAGCCTCGAAAGCATTTTGCAGACCCTCGAGCGGCACGGCATGAAGCCGACTCCGCCCAACGTGGCCGATCTTCTCCGCCGCTGGGCTGACAAACGCGAGCGGCTCGTCGTCTATCCCTCCGCGACTCTCGTGGAGTTTCTGACGGAGGCTGATCTCGATGCGGCCATCGCCCGCGGCATTGTCAGTGTGCGGCTGACCAATCGGATCGGTCTGACAGGTAGCGGAGCCGCTCCCGATTTCCAGCATCTGCGACTCGTGGGCAACCGCGACTACGAAGCGAAACCGGTGGCATGTGTGGTGGCGGAAGACGATGGCATCACGCTGCGTGTTGACGCCGCGGCGGCGGATCTGCTGCTCGACGCGGAGATCGCTCGCTTTGCGGAGCCGTTGCCCGGCACGAATGGCGATGCCCGCCGGTATCGCATGAGCCCAGATTCGTTGCGGGCCGCAGCGGAGCAGGGGCCCTCACTCGAAGAGCTTGAAGAGTGGTTCATGGCTCGCAGTGGTGAAAGCCTGCCGCCTGCTGCACGATTGTTCCTTGTGCCGGCATCTCGGTCCAGCCTCACTGCATCGAATCTGCTGGTGGTGGAAGCACCCACGAGCGACATCGCTGACGGCATCGAACAATGGCCGACAACCGCGGGCTACGTCATTCGCCGTCTGGGGCCGACAGCGTTTGCGGTGGATCGCTCGGAGATCGCGGCGCTGCAGGAGCGGCTCAGTTCAATTGGTATCCGCATCGAGATCGCAGGCTGAGTTCAGACGGGCGTGAGCACTTCGAGCACTTCCACCGCACGGGCGTCCGCGGCGTAGATCACGCCGAGCCGCCCATAGAGCACAGTGCCAAGCGGGATCGAAAACCATTCCGCAAACTCAGCGTCGGCGATCACCCGGAGATAATCCACCGGCTCCACGCGGGTGAGGACGTTGTTCTGAATCAGCACGCGACCGAGCGGCGTGTCGCCGGCCACGATCTCACGTCGCACAGTCTCTGAAAGTGCCGGCAGATCAATCAGCACAATCCCGAACTGCACGATACGGCCATCGTCCTGCGTCTTCAGCAGGATCTTGCGGGAGTAACTGTCGGCGTCGTGGACCGTGGCGAGCACGTGCACATCGACAAGCTGACTGTAGAACTTCTCCACCGTCACTGTCATGTGATTCGTGTGTGCGAGCAGGGTCTGATACGGCTGCGGCAAATCGCTCGCGGCGAGGATCGTGTGCTGGGGAATCGCGGCGAAAAATCGCCCGCAGAGCTCGGTCATCGTCGGCGGTGAAAGCATCCAGCATCTCCGGCATCGTGTCCCACGTTACTCCGTCACTCCGGCAATCTTACAGTGATTGTGCTGGACTCGCGAGCGTGGGCGTGCCTAGCATAGACCCGAGATGCCTGCGTTCCAGTCACCATCGCTCGAACTTCCGCTTCCCGCTCCCTCGCGCACGCGCCGGAAAACCGCGATCATTGTCGGTGCCGGCCCCGGTGGGCTTGCAGCCGCCATGCTGCTCGCCCACGCCGGGGTGCAGGTGAGGCTCGTCGAAAAACAATCCCGCGTCGGCGGTCGATGCTCCGCCCTCGAAGCCGACGGCTTCCGCTTCGATCTCGGACCGACCTTCTTTCTGTACCCCACCGTGTTGGAGCGGATTTTCCGCCTGCTCGGCCGCGACCTCCATGCGGAGGTGCCGATGGTGAAGCTCGATCCGCAATATCGCATCATCTTCGGGGGCGGCGGGGAACTGCTCTGCTCGCCCGACGTTGCGAAGATGGAAGCGGAAGTGCGGCGGATCAGCCCGGATGACGCCGGGAACGTCAAACGATTCCTCGACGAAAACCGCGTCAAACTGGAGCGGTTCCGCCCCGCATTGGAGAATGCCTTCCTCGGCTGGCGCGATCTCTTCAAGCTCTCCATGCTTCGGATGCTGCCATTGCTGCGGCCCTGGCAATCGCTCGATGGCGAACTCAATCGCTACTTCAACGATCCTCGCATCCGGCTGGCGTTTTCGTTTCAGTCTAAATATCTCGGCATGTCGCCATTCAACTGCCCGAGCCTCTTCAGCATTCTGTCGTACCTCGAATATGACTTCGGCGTCTGGCACCCGATCGGCGGTTGCAGCGCGGTCTCCGAGGCGATGGCCGACATCGCCACGGAAATGGGTGCCACTATCGCCCTCGACGACGGCGTCGAGGAAATCCTCTTCGAAAGTGATCGCGCCGTCGGCGTCCGCACCGCGAGCGGGGAGCACTTCGCCGATGCCGTGGTGATCAACGCCGACTTCGCTCAGGCGATGACCAAGCTTGTGCCGGATCGCATACGTCGCCGCTGGACCGACGCCCGCATCGCTAAGAAAAAATTCTCCTGCAGCACGTTTATGATGTATCTCGGCATCGACGGCCGCGAGGATCTGGCACACCACACGATCTACACCGCTGCGGATTATGTGAAGAACTTGCACGACATCGAAACGAATCATGTGTTGAGCGACGATCCGTCGTTCTACGTCCAGAATGCCAGCGTGACGGACGATTCCCTTGCTCCGCGTGGGCAGAGTACGCTCTACGTCCTCGCTCCGGTCTCTCACCGTCACGGCAATATCGACTGGACCCACGAGCGACCGCGATTCCGCGACAAAGTGATGCAGCAGCTTGCCCGGCTTGGCATCAAGGACCTCGAACACCGCATCCGTTTTGAGAAAATCATCACGCCGCACTGCTGGGAAACCGAGTACGACATCCACCGCGGCGCGACGTTCAACCTCAGCCACAGCCTCGGGCAGATGCTGCATCTGCGACCGCGGAACCGCTTCGAGGATTTGAAGGGTGTCTACCTCGTCGGCGGCGGCACCCACCCCGGCAGCGGACTGCCGGTGATCTACGAATCGGCTCGCATCACCTCCAGGCTGCTGCTGCATGACATGGGGCTCGACGCGTCCTGGCTCGACAGTGCGGCACCTGCGGAGCCCGCACGCGTGAAGGAACTCTCGTGAGTCGAATCGGCATCATCGGCGGCGGGCTTGGCGGCCTGGCTGCGGCCTGCACACTGGCAGCACGGGGCCATGCCGTCACGCTCTTCGAGAAGTCCACCTGGCTCGGTGGCAAAGCCGCTGTGCTCGAAGCCGACGGCTTCCGCTTCGATATGGGCCCCACCATCCTCACCATCCCCAGCGTGCTCCGCCGTATCTTCGCCGAGGCTGGGAAAAATCTCGACGACTACGTCGATCTCGTCCGGCTCGACCCCCAATGGCGTTGCTTCTTCGACGACGGCAGCACACTCGACCTTGTCGAAAACGTCCCCGCGATGGCAGCAACACTCAATGAGTACTCCCCAGGCAGCGGCGACGGCTACAAGCGATTCCAGGCCCACTCGCAGCGACTGCACCGCATCTCCGACGATTACTTCTTCTGGAAATCGATCGGCGGTATCCGCGACATGATCGATTTCAAAGCGGGCTTCTCACCGAAGATCGCCAGCGACGTGCTGGCGATGCGGATGGGCCGTTCCGTCGCCGGGACTGTGCGAGGCTACACGCCCGACCCACGTGTGGCCCAGATGCTCGACCACTTCACGCAATACGTCGGCTCCTCGCCATATGCATCGCCTGCGATCCTCTGCAGTATCGCGAGCATGCAGACGACCGACGGCATCTGGTATCCCCGCGGTGGCACCCGGGCCGTGCCGCTGGCATTGTGCAAGCTGGCCGAGGAGCTTGGCGTCGAGCTTTGCACTGAGATTGATGTGACAGCGATTGCGACCATGAGCAACAAAGTGACCGGTGTCCAAACTGCTGACGGGGAGACAATTCCGTTGGATGCGGTGATCTCGAATTGCGACTCGGTGCGGACGCACCGCGAGCTTCTCGGCGGCGTGCGCAAGTTTGAGAAGCGTCGCCGCTACGAGCCCGCCTGCAGTGGCGTCGTGCTCTATCTGGGATTGAAGAAAGCGTACGATCACCTGCTGCACCACGATTTCGTGTTCAGCCGCGATCCACACGAGGAGTTTGAGTTCATCTATCGCAAAGGTGAGCCCGCTCCCGATCCCACCTGCTATCTTGCCGCGACGAGCCGCACCGAACCTGGCACGGCTCCGTCCGGTGGCGAGGCACTGTATGTGCTAGTGCATACGCCATACCTGCGGCCGCATCACGATTGGAAAACGATGCTTCCGGAGTATCGCCGTGTGATCCTCGACAAGCTCAAGACAACTGGGAAGATGCCTGACATCGAAGAGCGGATCGTGTATGAGTCCGCACTGACGCCGCAGGATATTCATGATCGCTATCGTGTACTGAATGGTGCGATCTACGGCCTCGCAAGCCATGGGAAATGGCTCGGTGCGTTCAAGCCGGCGAATCGTTCGCCCGACGTTCGTGGGCTCTATTTGGCGGGCGGTGCGGCTCACCCGGGCCCTGGAATGCCGATGGTGCTGATGAGCGGCTGGATCGCTGCGGATGCACTGCACGAGGATTTCAAAACCAGTGTGCTGAGCGAACAGCACTCTATGTCCGTTTAATGACATCATGATTGCCGATGAGCCGATCCCCGAGCAGTGGCCCTGGCTTTTCAATGGTTTCCGCCGCTACTGCGTGAAGTATGCACGGCGGAACTTTCACGGCGTGCGTCTGTCGAAGAGCAGTGCCCCGCTGCCCCTCGACGGCGCACCCATCCTCATCGCTGCGAATCATCCTTCCTGGTGGGACCCAATCACTTTTTTTATCTTGAGCCGCGATTTCACCAGTTGCCAGCACTACGGCGCGATCGATGCCCAGGCAGTCGAGAAATATCGCTTCATGAAGCGAGCCGGACTGTTTCCCGTCGAGATGAACAGCGTCCGCGGCGCAGCGCAGTTTCTCCGCACCGGACAGGCAATACTCAAGCGCGACCATGTCGTGCTCTGGATCACCGGGCAGGGGCAGTTTGTCGATGTGCGGCAGAGGCCGCTCGGCTTTCGCAGCGGCGTCGGGCATCTTGCGGCGCGGATGACTCGTGGCTGGGTGCTGCCGTTGGCGGTGGAGTATCCATTTTGGAATGAGAGCAAACCGGAAGTGCTCGCCCGCTTCGGCCCGCCCATCGCAGTCAAGGATCATGGCAATCGCGACGGCAAAGCCTGGACCACGCAGATCGAAGCGGAGGTCACGCAGACTCTCGATGCCTTGAACGCTGAGGCGATGACCCGAAACGCGGGCCAGTTCACTTCGATGATCCGTGGCCGTGTCGGCGTGGGCGGCGTCTACGACCTCTGGCGACGCAGCACGGCGTGGATCACCGGCCGCCGTTTCGACGCCAGCCACGAGGCTCCGTCGTGATGGCGACGATCATTATCGCGCTGATCTGCGCTGCTGTGCCGACAGCAATGTACTTCCGCAATTTGCCGCTTTTCACACAGCGTGGCCCACACTCCCTCACGGTCGTGCCTCATGTTGCAGTCTTGATCCCGGCGCGTGATGAAGCACTATCGATCCGTGCGTGTGTCGACAGCGTGCTCGAAAATGTCGGCGTCGAGCTTGAGTGCATCGTGCTCGACGATCACTCGACTGACGACACCGCAGCGATTGTGAAATCGATCATGGATCCCCGCGTACGGCTCGAAATCGCCCCGCCGCTGCCCACGGGATGGAGCGGCAAGCAGCATGCCTGCTTGACACTCGCCAAGCTCACGAACGCGCCGATCCTCTGCTTTCTGGACGCTGACGTGCGACTGGCGCCCAATGCACTGGCGAGTATGGTAGCGTTTCAGCAGGCCAGCGGCGCCGCCCTCGTCAGTGGATTCCCACGGCAGGAGACGGGTACGCTCCTGGAGAAAATATTGATCCCGCTGATGCACTTTATCCTGTTGGGCTTTCTACCGCTGGCTCGAATGCGCTCGCACAGCGATGTCAGTCTGGGTGCTGGCTGCGGGCAGTGGTTTCTCACCACGCGGGTTGCCTATGAACAGATGGGAGGCCATGCTCAGGTGAAGAGTACGTTTCACGATGGCGTGAAACTGCCGCGGGCCTACCGCCGAGCGGGGATGATGACCGATGTCTGCGACGCCAGTGATCTGGCGGTCTGCCGAATGTATCGCAGCGGGCGGCAGGTCTGGAATGGCCTCGCGAAGAATGCTCGCGAGGGGTTGGGCACGCCGCTCGGCATCTGGTTCTGGACGGTGATTCTCACAGCAGGGCAGATTGTGCCGTGGGTGGTGATGGGTCGGGCCATCGCGAGCGGATCGCCGATGTTCCTTGAGATTGCCGGCTTGATCTGCGGGATTTCGATCGTGCCACGCCTGCACGCGGCTTCGCGGTTTCAGCAGTCGTGGCTGGGGGCGATCCTGCACCCTGTCGGCGTGGCATTGCTGCTGGCCATTCAGTGGTATGCGACAGTCCGTGTGTGGCTCGGCCGCCCTGTCGGGTGGAAAAACCGACCTCACCATGAACGAGTGACATCATGACGCCGACATATGCGATCATCGGAGCCACTGGCGGCATCGGCAGTGAACTCTGCCGCCGCCTCGCAGACAGCGGTGCAAACCTCATGCTCGGAGCCCGCACTCCGGACCGGCTTGACGCACTGATCCGCGAACTCGACGGCGAACGTACACGCTTCGAGGCGATGCCACTCGATGCAACGCAATCCGCGGAGGTGGATCGATTCTTTGATCAAGCTGTTGCACGCTTTGGTGCGGTTCATGGTGCGGTTTGCCTTGCAGGCTCAATCCTGCTCAAACCCGCGCACATGACCAGCGATACGGAATTTGCAGAGACTTTGGCGATCAACGCGAATACTGCGTTCTACACGCTCCGCGCCGCGGTCAAATCGATGGATGGCGGAGGCAGCGTGGTCCTGGCCTCGACGGTGGCCACGCGGATCGGGCTGATCAATCACGAAGCCATTGCAGCCGCGAAGGGAGCGATCAACGGCATGGTGCTCGCTGCGGCTGCGACCTACGCCTCGAAGAGCATCCGCGTCAATGCTGTGGCACCGGGGTTGGTTCGCACACCATTGGCGGCCAAGCTCACATCAAGCGAAGCATCACTCAAGGCATCGACCGCCATGCATCCGCTCGGACGCATCGGCGAACCCGCGGACGTCGCATCGCTCATCGCATGGTTGCTTGACCCCGCCAACAGTTGGATCACCGGCCAAATTCTCGGCATCGATGGCGGGCTCAGTAGCGTCCGTGCTCGCTGATCTCACACATCCAAATCATCCAGTACGGCCTGATCCGCTTTCTCCATGATGAACTTGTACCGCGGCTCGGCGTCCTTGCCCAGCAGATCGCGGAACGCATTGTGCGCATCGAGATGCTCGGTCACTTCCACCTTCAACAGCGTGCGGAACTTCGGATCGAGCGTCGTGCTCGCCAGCGTCTTTGCCGGCATTTCGCCCAGCCCCTTGAACCGCGTGATCTCGGTTTTGGCGTTGGCCCGCAGCCCGGCGAGGATCTCCTCTTTGTGCTCGTCGTCGCGTGCGTAGTGCGTCTCTTTGCCCACGTCGATGCGATAAAGCGGCGGTTGAGCAATGTAGACATGCCCTTTCTTGATCAGTTCCACCATGTGCCGATAGAAAAAGTCCAGCAGTAGCGTGGCGATATGGCAGCCGTCAGCATCGGCATCCATGAGCAGAATGATCTTGCCGTATCGGAGCGATGCATAGGAAAACTTCTCCCCCGCGCCGGTGCCGAGTGCAGCAACCAAGTCCTGAAGCTCCTGATTCTGAAGCACTTTGAGGGTGGTGAGGTCTTCGCCGTTGAGGATCTTCCCCCGCAGTGGGAGCACTGCCTGCGTGACGTTGCTGCGACCTTGTTTGGCGGAACCGCCGGCGGAATCACCTTCGACGATGAAGATCTCGTTTTTACCAACGTCGTTGCTGCGGCAGTCGGCGAGCTTGCCGGGGAGCCCCTTCCGACGCGCTCCGGGAAGGTTTCGCTTGACCTCCTGAGCAGCTTCCCGCGACGCCTCGCGGGCCCGGGCCGCCAGCACAATACGGAGGATGATTTCGTCCGCGGCACTCTTGTTCGCGTTCAGCCAGGCTTCGAGTGCCGGCCGCACGAAGTTGTCCACGTTCGCTTCGAGTTCGGCGTTGTTCAGCCGCTCCTTGGTCTGCCCCTGAAACTGCGGCTCGCTCACGAAGACTGAGAGCACGCTCACCACGCCTTCGCGGATGTCGTCGGCAGTGATCTTGACGCCTTTGGCTGATTTCTTGGCGTCGTCGTGCGTGTCGATGAAATCATTGACAGCTTTGCGGATGGCCGATTTGAGGCCGTTCTCATGGGTCCCGCCGCTCGCGGTGCGGATGCCATTCACGTAGCTGCGAAAGACTTCGTCGGTCGACTGCGTCCACTGCAGTGCGACCTCCATGCGTTCGCCGGTGGTGCGGCTGGCACTGAACACCGCCGGGGTGACGACCGGTTTCTGTCCGTCCTCGACGAGTTTGCGGAGAAACGCTGGCAGCCCTTCGGGGTTCGCCATTTCCAGCACAACGCCGGTCACTTCGCTCTTGAGCGTGATCCGGAGCCCGCTGTGGATGTAGGTCATGTCTTCGAGACGCACGCGAATGATGTCGAAGTCGAAGTGCGTGTTCTTGAAGATCGTGTCGTCGGGCTGGAAGAAGATCGTGGTCCCTTTGCCGCGGATGGCGCCGTTCTTCTCCAGCTTCGTAGTCGGTATGCCTTTGGCGTAGGACTGCGTGTACTCGATGCCGTCGCGCTTGATGGTGGCGATGAGCTTTTTGGAGAGTGCGTTGACCACCGACGCGCCGACGCCGTGGAGCCCGCCGGAGTACTGGTAGTTTGTGTCCTTGTTGCCGAACTTGCCTCCGGCGTGGAGCTTTGTCAGCACAAGCTCGAGCCCGGAAATTTTGAATTTGGGGTGCATGTCGGTCGGGATGCCGCGACCGTTGTCAGTGATCGTAATCGAGTCGCCGCCTTTGTGGAGCGTGACTTGGATATGGTCGGCGTAGCCGTTGATGTATTCGTCGACAGCATTGTCGACGATTTCCCAGACGAGGTGGTGCAACCCCTTGCTGTCGGTGCCGCCGATGTACATCGCAGGCCGCACCCGCACGGGCTCGAGCCCTTCGAGGACCTGGATGTCGTCGGCTGCGGTGTATTTGGTCTTGGTGCCGGTGCTCATGAATCCGTTCGGTGAAGTCCTGAGGAACTACTGATAGTACTTTTTTGAGGTGATGCGGCCATCGACGGGATCGATGACGTAGTGGGGTCCACCGCCGGCGACGCGGACTTTCGGATCCTTCGGCTGCTGAATTTCGTACTCGACATGCCAGCCGTCCTCGTCCCGAAAAATCTCAATTCGGTAGCGTTCGAGATTGTCGTAACGCTGCGTGGCATCCGACTGAGCGATAGCGAGGATGTCTGCCGTCGAGAGGGTAGGAGATTGAACTGTACTCATCGGACTTCTCCAGACGAAACGGTGCCCAGCGGATTGATGATGAAGATAGCAGATTCGGCGATGACGAATGACGTCAACTTCCACTCACGCGAGATACTTCGATCGGCCGGGGAAGGATCCGGGATCTCGCCGAGTTCTGGCGGCGTGGGGTGAGTGTGATAGATCGCCAATGCACTCAATGAGGAATCCAGATCGGGATAGTGGAAAGTAATCGAATTACGGGTCCCCGGTAACTCGCGGCGAATCGTCAGCATCCCCGAGGCATTTTCCAAGATAATCCAGCCGCCTTCTTCGTGACGCAGCACCTCGTCTTCTGCAAATGAATCCGCCCACGCCGCCTCAAACGCAGCTTTCACCGTCGGATGCTCCATCAGTCTACGTGCCGAGATCAAATCCATCGCTCACTCCCCGAACAGATTCTTGTCCTTCCCCGGCTTCGGCGTTCTGCCTTCCACTTCGTCCCAATTTGCAAGCTCGATGGTCGGCGGCAGCACTCGCGTGAATTTCGTCCGCAGCCCCGGCTTCTCGCCTTTGCCGCCGCGGGCGACTTTCGGAATCGCCACGCGGCCGAACTCCTGCGTCTTGCCGCTTTCGGTCTCGACGGTGAGCTTGTCGAAGCGGCCGCCGATGAGCACGCCGCCGAGGCAGAGATCCTTGGCGTCGAGCTTCATGCCGATCACACCTTTGCCGACGCCGGCGAGGACATTGACTTCATCGAGTGCGAAGTGGATCACGCGGCCGTCGCGGCTGGCGAGCAGCACCGCATCCTCCTCGCCGACGAGTTTCACGGTCACTACCTTGTCCGTGGCGTCGAGCTTGGCGAACCGCCGACCCGCTTTGGTGCTCTCCACGCGATACGCAGTCAACGACAATCGCAGCACGTAGCCGGCGCTCGTGACCACAAGCACATACGGTCCGCTCTCCGTGTCCGCAGGGGTGAATCGCAGGTCGGTCGTGATTGCGGCGATCACTTTCACATTGTCGCCGAGCCGGAAATACTTGGTGATCGGTTCGCCGTAGCCGCTGCTCGCGGGGACATCGTTCATCCGCATCGTGAAGGCGGTGCCGTCGTCGGTGAAGAAGATCACCGTATCGAGAGTGCTCCCCGGCACCACGGCCACCACTTCGTCGCCTTCCCGCGTCCGTGTGTTTTCGACCGCGCTGAGCCGGCCCACCCGCTTGATCCAGCCATCGCGCGTGAGCACAACATTCGTATTCTCGCGGACGATGTAGGCGTCTTCGTTGAAATCGAGCACGTCGTCGTCGCCGGCCATCTTCGACTTGCGGCGTTCGGGGAACTTCTCGATCAGGGCTTCGAGTTCACCTTTGATCGTGTTCCACATCCGCTTCTTCGACGCGAGCAGTGCTTCAAGCTGCTCGGCCTGCTTCTTCTTCTCCTTGAGTTCGTCGAGGATTCGCTTGATCTCCATGCTCGCGATTTTGTAAAGCTGCGAATCGAGGATGGCGTTGGTCTGTTCGTCGTCGAGTTCGAAGGCGTTCATCAGTTTCTCGGCCGCGTCGGCTTTGCCAGTGCTAGCCCGGATAATTTTGATGGCGCGGTCGAGGTCGTTGAAGATGATGCGGAAGCCGTCGAGGATGTGGATGCGCTTGCGGAGCTGCCGCAACTCGTACTCGAATCGACGCTTGACGGTTTCGTAGCGGAAGTCGAGGAAGTGCTGGAGAATCTCCTTGAGGCTGAGCCCGTCCTTTGGCACGAGCGAGTGGCCGTCCGGACCAGGGATCAGCGCGGTCATGTTGAAGGAGATCGACTTCTGCAGATTGGTGTGCTTGTAAAGATAAGCCATGACCAGGCTAGGATCGCTGCCGTTTTTGAGCTCGATGACGATCCGCATCCCCTCGCGGTCGTTGGATTCATTGCTGATACTGAGAGCCTGGGGGAGTTTTTTGGTTTCAATAATGCCGCCGATAAAGTTCTCGATGTCGCCTTTGATCTCGCCGTAAGGGATCGAAGTGATGACGATCTGCGTGCGGCCGCGGTCAAGGGTTTCGAGTTTCCATTCGCTCTGGAGCTTGATGCTGCCGTGCCCGGTTTCGTAGATCTGGCGGAGCGTGGCGCGGTCGGCGATGATCTTGCCGCCGAGCGGGAAATCGGGGCCCTTCACTTTCTCCATCAGCATCGCAGTGGTGGCGTCAGGGTTGTCGATCAGCAGTACGCTGGCTCTCAACACTTCACCGAGGTTGTGAGGCGGGATGTTGGTGGCCATGCCGACGGCGATGCCGAGCGTGCCGTTGACGAGCAAGTTCGGGTATTGGGCCGGGAGCACGATCGGCTCACGAAGGCGGCCATCGTAGTTGGCGCGGTAGTCGACCGTTTCCTGATCGAGTTCCGCGAGCAGATACACTGCGGCTTCGGTGAGCTTGGCTTCGGTGTACCGGTCGGCAGCGGGCGGGTCGCCGTCGACGGAGCCGAAGTTGCCCATGCCGTACACCAGCGGCACGCGCATGACCCATTCCTGGCTGAGCCGCACCAATGCGTCGTACAGAGCGTTGTTGCCGTGCGGGTGGTAGTTGCCCATCACGTCGCCGACGATCTTGGCGCACTTGAGCGTCTTGCGGTCGAAGGTGAGATTCAGGTCGTGATACATCGCATAGAGGATGCGGCGCTGGACGGGCTTGAGGCCGTCGCGCACATCGGGCAGGGCACGACCGGTGACGACTGACATCGCATAGCGCAGAAACCGGCTGCGGATTTCCGTCGCGATATTGACCGTCAAAAACTCTTCTGCCATGACAACCACCTTGTCGCAAAGACGCATCCTGTGAGAGAAAGTGTTCTAGCGACAGCGGTGGAAGTGAAAAGAAGAACGGCGGACCCGATGGGTCCGCCGCTTCGCGTTTTCGCACTCTCTTTACTCTTTCACGCGGCCGGTCAGTTCACCTTGCACCGGTGTCTTCACTTTCACGACCGGAGCGGGATAGGTTTTGATCAGGGTCGCGAGTTGATCTTCATAGTCGGCGGGCACGGTCTCGAAGCACTTCAGGCTCCAGAGCATCATCAGCGGCTTGCCGGCAGCCACATTGTGGGCGTTGGTCATGCCCTCTGTGACCTTGCGGCGGAACTCATCGCTCATGCCGCCTTTGCGGACCACGAGAGCCGCCAAGGGGAACGTGCCCGACTTGGCAATAATCTTGAGCGCGGCACCGCTGCCTGGGTTGGTCCGCTTGAAAGCGTTGAACGCCGCTTCGTCAATCAGCACTCCACCGGGGCTGCCAGCGGCGACGTCGTTCATCAGTTCATTCGCCGATGTTGTCGGCTTGGCCACTAGCTTCGCCGTCGTCTCCGGGAGTCCCTTGCGGAGGGTGTTGAAATAGAGTTCGCAGTGGGCTTTCAGACCGCGGGGCGCGGCGATCGGCTCATCCTTGAGATCTTCGAGCTTCGTCGCTTTGGAGTCGATATTCACCACGACCACGGCACTGAGGGTACCGCCGTTGGGCACGGCAACGATCAGCGGCTCGAGTTCGGGATATTTGGCTTTGATCCAGGCGAACTCGAAGCCGACAAACACGCCGCAGTCGACTTTCTTCTCGTTGATCTTCTGCGCGAGGGTCTCGACGTCAGGCACGAGTTCCGCAGTCCCCGTCACACCCATGGTGCGTTCGAGGATGCCCTGCAGCGGCTTGGCGAGCGCCACAACCATGGCGGGCGACACGTCGCGGAACATCGTCTGATACATGCCGATGCGCACATCGGGTTCGGCGGCGGTCACCGGCGACAGCGTCGCCAGCATCGCGACCATCATTCCAGCCAGAGTCATGCGAGCCACAAGCCACCTCTTTCCGATGCGTGGAGGAGCGATCATTGATCGGGAAACGCCGGCTTGACGCCGCCGGAAGTCACGCGTTCGAGCGTCGCCAGAGCCTTGATGTGCTCGTAGACCGCCTCGATGTATTCCGCCTGAGCTTTACCGGTGAGAGCCTGATAGCGAATGAGCATTTCCTGATCGGGAGAATTCGCGGCCACATCCTTAGCCTGCTGGGCGATGTCCTTGCTTTTCACGAAGCGGGCTTTCGCCTGCCGCATTTTCTCCGATGCGGCCACCCAGAGGTGGTAGGCGTTGACCGATTCGAGCGTCACCAGGTCGCGTGTCTTGTCGAAGAGCGAGGATTGGCGGTTGCTATAGAACTGGGCCCGGGCGACCCGGTCTTCCCGCGGGCCGACGAGGAGTGTGGGCATCTCGGGCGACAGGGCTCCGGGGCGGTATTCGCCGTTCCGGTGCGGGCCGGGGATGAACCGCGAGTGCAGATCACTTCCCGCAGCGAGTGTCGGCACGCGCTGGCGGACCCGCAGTGCGGCTTGGGCACAGACTTCCAACCGGAATGCATCGACACCCGCCGCGGCCATGGCCATTTCTGGCCGCCGTGTCTTGGCTAAGCAGATCACCTGTTCTTCTGTGACGCTGCCACCCATCACAGGCAGTTCCTTGTCCCGCGGCAAAAAGCTCATGCACTGCTCCACACCCATCGCCTCTTTGAGAGCGGCCAGCGCCATCGACTGCCCGGAGCGGGCCGTGACGCGGAGCTTGCGAACTTCGTTAATAGCTTCTTCCATGCCATATAGCTGGAAGCTCGTGATTTTGGAGCCGGGCGTTTTGGACAGCTCCACAGCCACGCCGTAGTACACGTCCAATTGCTCGACAATGTCGGCGGCAGTGGCGTCCTGCTGCCGGGCGTAGACGAACGTGTAATACAGGCGAATAATGTCGTACCTGTTTTCCTGCAAGGCCTTTTGCACGTCGGCCTCGCCGACGATCAGGCCACGCTCGCCCTGCTGCCGGCGGAAGGGCAGATCGGGGCTGGCCGCCTTGGCGATCGGGCCAATGTTTTCAATCGATTTCAACCCGGCTCGCGACGCATCCAGGGACTGCAACGCTGCACGGATCGCCGGTTGACGGTCCGCGCCGATCGCCAGGCATTCCGCCAGTGAGAGGGTGTTTTCTGATTCGGGCACCGCGATGAGCGGAGCCAGGACGGTCTTCGGATCCGCGACCGGAGCCGGAACCTCAGCTTGGGCCAGTGCCACCGAAGTGGCTGAAGCGAAGCTGAGGGCAAGCGAGGCAATTTGGCGAAGTTTCATGAGGCCGGTCTCCAGACCGGTGGCGATGCCGCCACGGGTTGCGCCAGCGGATTCCTCCCGCCGGCAAGTGTGCAAAGCAGTGAATCGACGAAATCGCCTGCCGGGCTGGATCGCACATGACGCACTTGCAGGAGATCGGGGCTGTTGAACGACGGGTTAGTCCGCCTGTAGCGATTTGTGCTGGCCCCGACTTGTCAGGTCCCCGCTGCTGACAGCTTGAGTGATTTCCGTAAAAACCCACCTGTAGCGACACAAGGACTGCATCGTGAATGATTTGAGTCCAGCAGTCGAACGGGCCATCGCGGCTGCCAACGCAGCAGGCGAAACCACCACGGTTGGTTGGCTGCAGGTGCTGCTCGCCGACGACGAAGCCCGCCCAGCGATGCTGCTCGAGCTGATCGGACACACATCTGCAGCGGTGCTGACCACCATTGAGAGGCAGCCCGGCACACCGCTTGCCACGGACCTGCTACTCCGAAAAGCCCGGGAGCACTCCATTCGGCTGCGGGCCGATCCGGAGTTCACGACCGATCTGATGCTACTGGCGATCCTGCACGAGTTCTCCCCGCTGGCGGAGTCGCTGGGGATCTCGCTCACGGCACTCGACGCCGCTGTCCGCAGCCCGCTGGTGCAGGGGCCGAGTGAAGCTCCGGCTCCGCAGGCCGACGTGGAATTTGCTTTGCCCGCAGCCACCGACCAGAGCGACGCGGCTCGCATCGTGGATGCCAATCTGAATCGCGCCCGCGAATCGCTGCGCATCCTCGACGACTACGCCCGCTTCACCCGCAATGATGCGACCCTCGCCGAACTGGCTAAGTCCCTGCGGCATCGACTGGCCGAACTGTCCGCATCGCTGCCGCGCGCCTCACTGCTGGCC
>JBGSSZ010000311.1:0-9763 GCA_041736785.1 Limnoglobus sp. | reverse complement strand
ACTGGCCCCTGTGGCTGCAGTGCCACCGCCACCCCCCGGGCCTGCTGTCGTGTTCACTGCATCGGCGTGGAATGTCGTGCCGCCACCGATGATGACGTCGTTGCCGGCATAGAGCCGCACCGCGTAGTTCTGCGGATTGTTCGTGAAGTGGATGTCGGTGTTTTCCGGCACGGTCATCGTGCCCAGAATGCGGAACTCCGCGGTGGTGCTCGCGTCGGTCAGTGCCGTGGTGAACGGCACGCCGTTCACGGTGGTGTCGCTGGCGTCGTCGCCGGTGATCCAGCCGTTGGCCACATCGATCGTCCAGGAAGCCGGCGTCAGTCGGCACTCGAGTTCCTGGATGTTCAGCACGCGGCGGATGTGAGCGGATTTGGCAGTTCGGCTTCGCATGATCAAGACTCCGGTTCGGGGTTACCAGAGTAATTGCGCGAGCGCAACAAAATCCGAAAACTACACGACGACCATGCCCAATTCCTCGCGAATACGCTTGAGAACGCGAGACTTCGCCATCCGCACCGATGCGGGCGCCACATTGTATTCCCGCGCCACTTCGACTGATGGCCGATCGTCAAACGTCGTCTTCCAAAAGATCTGCCAGGTCTGCGTGCTGAACTCCGACTGCACGACATCGGCTGCCCGCTTGTAGAGGCTCGTCACCTCCTCGGCGGGCTCTTCCAGCACGGGTGCCGGCGTGGTGTCCGGAAGCTGTTCGACGATACTGTCGCTGAACAACTGCGGATCACGACGGTGGCGGCGCGAGTAGTCGAGCAGCTTGTTGCGAGCAATGCCGCGCATCCACGCTCGGAAGCTGCCCGAATCGCTCTGCCGGACATAGTTCGGCAGATGTGTCAGCACCGCAATAGTGATCTCCTGTGTCACATCATCGAGATCCTGCTCGGGTATCATCCAGCGACGACACCAGAACTGAATCAGCGGACGATAGAGAAAATCAAAACGGTCCCATGCTCCAGGCTGCTGACTGCGGAGCGAATCGAGAAACGAGAGCGAAGTGTTTTCCTGAGACATATCTGACTATTCCGGCATCGCAGTGATTGGCCGGGCCTCACGCAGTGGCATACCAGTTTATACCACACGACTCCCTGTGAGGTGCGCTCTGATCGTAGTTATGGGATCGGAGAGTAGTGCAATCGGACAGCCGACGACCTGAATTCCGAGGGGTGACATGAGAACTATTCAATGAAGAGCAGCATCGACTCTGCAGCATTTCAGCAGTACCGAATCAGGGCGAATGCGATCAAGCCGAGGATGGCACAGCCTGCCAGCAAGCGTGGCAGGCTCCAGGCCGCGTCCTGACTGATCATTGAGAGTGGCCTGAAATCGCGATCGATCTCATCCCCGCGTGCGGCTAGATCCTTCAGCATCTTGGGCGGAAGCTCGATCATGCTCTTCGCCGTAACCCAGGGTTCGACCAGATGCTGCATGGCGAGCCAGCAATGCCGCCGGTCCGGATCAGTCTGAGTCATGGTCTGGATCGCCGATCGCAGTTCCCGGTAGAGCATTCGGTACTGCGATTCACTCATGGGCACCTGCTGCCCTGCAACGAAGCTCTGGAGGACGTCGTGCCAGCGCTGCCACAGTGAGAGTGCCTGCTCAGGACTCAGCTGCACCCTTGTGTCCGGCGTGGCTGGAACAGGCTGAAGGAGCGGCACGACGCTGGTTTCGTGCTGGTTGACGAGCGCCGCCAGCGGGCGAAGCACGGCAGCGGGGCGAATGTCCGGGCCCGAATCGTTCTCGCACAACTCGCCGGAAAAGATGAGTCCATTCAGGGCGTCGATCAGTTCGTTCGGCGTCTGGTAACGCTGCGAGGGCTTCTTCGACATCAGCCGCTGGATGATTCTCACCAGTGCAGTGGGAATCGTCGGTCGGCATTTCTTGAGCGACTCGGGCTCGGCTTCGAGATGCAGATACAGCGTCGCTTCGGAGGTGGCACCGCGGAACGGCACGGTGCCACTCAGTGCGAAATAGAGCGTGCAGCCGAGGCTGTAGAGATCGGAGCGAATGTCGGCGACATGCGAGTCGCGGATCTGCTCGGGTGCGATGAACGCCGGCGTGCCGATCAAGCCACCCTCATGGCAGGGGATCGTCGTGAGAATCCGGCCGTCCAACTGACCGATGCGGGCCAGGCCAAAATCGACCACTTTCACAAGCGATGTGGATTCGGTGCTACTGGACTCCATCGGCACCGTGTCGCGGAGAATGAGGTTCGCCGGTTTGATGTCGCGATGGACCAGGCCCTTTTCATGTGCGTGCTGCAGGGCCATTGCCGTCTCGAGCATTACGGTGCAGGCGAGCGGGATCGGCATCGGGCCGCGTGCCTCCACATACGCGTCGAGCGTGGTGCCTTCGATGTACTCCATGACAAAAAACAGCTTGCCCTCGTGCTCGTTGGCATCGTAGGCGGTAGCGATATTCGGGTGCGAGAGTCGTGTCGATGCGATCACTTCGCGGAGAAAAATATCGCGGGCATTACGGTTTTTGAGGAGTTCCGGACCGATGACCTTGAGAGCGACAATCCGCTCCATGAGGTTGTGGCGGGCCTTGTAGACCTGACCGCAGCCGCCAGCACCGATTTCGCCGAGGATGCGGTACTGCCCCATGACGAGCCCTTGCGCTTCGGCATCGAGGATACGCCGCATCTGGTAGTCGTTCAGGATGCCTTCCTGCAGCAGCATCTGACGAATCCGGCCGAGTGGCACGGTCTGAGCCTCGTGTTCGAGCTGCTCGATCTCCTCAGGCGTGAGCAGGCCGCTGACTTTCAGCGAACGAAAGAACATCCAGCCCGACACTTCATCGGTCCCGGTTTCCGTCTCGAGGGTCGTCATCTGCGATCGTCTCCAGCGGTCACTCGACCGTACGCACATCGGGCACACGCGGCGGGTTCAGTCCGAGGTTGATCGTCACGGCCCCGACGCCGCTGACGTTCATCGTGTCGGCGACATAGGCACCGCCAAGGATATCCAGCCCCACGGCCGCCGTGCCGCTCAGATTCACAGGTGCGCGCGCTGCGTAGACCACGCCAGTGATCGTGGTCAGCCCCAGACCGTTCACGGTGAAGGGTTGGGTCAGGCTGCGGTTCTGAAAGAAGTTGATGCCCTGATACGTCCCGGACAGCGGTGCCGTCATGACGACCTTGCCCACGCCCGTCACGCTGATCGGACCCACGGGGTATGTCGAGTGCGTCGTGTTGTAGACCATGGTGCCGAGCCCAGTCACGGTGGCGAGCGAATCGACTCGGAAACCTCCGCCCTCCATCACATAGACGCCGGGCGCCATGATCACGATCGACGCCCCAGTCACGCGGATTCCTCCGCGATAGACGCCCGGCTGCAGGATCACCGGCAGGAGCGAGTTGATCGTGAATGGCGTCGCGCTGCGGACCGGCATACTGCTCGCGTTTGGCACGGGAAGAAACGCCAGTGGGTCGAGCGTCGGTGGCTGATCGGTCCAGACTCGCGAGATGTTCAGCAGTCCGCCGATCGAAACTCCGCCGGTGACCTGAATGCGGTTGGCGATCAGAATGCCGAGCCCTCCATGCCGTAGCGCCTGCGGATGACTGGAATTCACGATCAATGGCTTGTTCAGGAGCGTAAAGAGCAACGAAGTATTGTTGAAGGCATTCGCACTGTCCGGGTTCAGCAGGATGATTCCGATCTTGAGCGGCTCGCCGCGTGCGACGGAACGCGCCGAGACTTCGAGCGGTTCGTGGGTGAAAACACGTCCGAAGCTGGCGTTGAGATTGGTGGCGATCAGCACCTCTGCGTGTCCGGGCTGATTGGCAAACGCCCCGCTCGAAGGGGGAATATTGACGGTAACCGCGTCGGCGGGATAGCCGTTGGCGACCGCGACCGCAACAGCCGAGGCCTTCGCGGTGCCGGCAGGATCTGCGCCGTGGTGATCCCAGTATCCGCTGTAAAGTTCGGCACCGGCCGCGAGTGCCGCCGCGTCGGCGACCGCCTGCGCATGACGCCGCTCATCCATCACCCGACCGCCATCGAGGTTGATCGCCACCATGCCGATGAGGATCGCGAGGCACATCAGAATCTTCACGAGCACCGCACCACGGCGGCTCGGCAACTGCGTTCGGGATGAAATCAGCATCAGCCAGCCTCCCTCAGTGAGTCATCGGGAACTCGCAGCGGCTCGTCGTCACGGTCGGGCCACTCAGGAAGCCGGACGCCCAAGTGTAGGTCACGATGACGCGGACCGTATTGGTCACGTATTCCCCGCCCGCAGTGATCGACCGCACATCGCGGCGGGCGAGATCCCAGTCGGTCGCGATGCCGGTGCTCTGATCTACCCAGAAGACTTCGACGCTGACGGCACCGGGATCCATCGCCGCCGCATAGGGGAGGATCCCGTCACTGACAATCTGTTTCACCATCACACCGTCCGTGCCGGTCTCCCGCTGATCATCGCCGCCGCGGACACTCGCCCAGCGTGCTCCCTCGCGGGCCAGGCATGCCACCTGCTGATATCGCAGCACTGTCATGCCACCGACAATGATCGCGATGATCATCACGAAGAGCACCGACAGCACGATGGCTGTTTCCAGTGCTGTGGCACCGGGGCGTCGCAGTGTGTGGCCGTACACCTTCACCGCATCAATCCCCCGGACGTGGTGCGTAATTGATCGTGATCGCACGCTCGAACTTCACGACATGGTCGGCGTACAACACGCCCAGAATTAGCGGGAACTCGTATTCGATGGTGAGGACCGTACGCGAGTTCACAGTGGTGACCGAGACTTGCTTCGAGTCGATCGGCGGGTCGAGGTCCGCACCGGCTGCAATGACCGAGGCGATGGCTGCGTCGGAATTCGCCTGCGAGGACATTCCCGGCACCCACAGTGTGCCGCTGGCGTAGGTGGCTCCTGTGCTCGCAGCCGTCTCGAGCACTTGCGAGGTGTGATAAATACGGCCGAAGTCCAACGCGGCGGCGAAGACGAAGGCCAGAAATGGCAGCATGACCGCCAACTCCACAGCGGCGGCACCGCGTCGAGTGTTCGAGAGTGCAGTTTGCGGTGCCATCATGGAATCACCGGGCGAAGATTCGGGACATCTGAGCCGCAGCCGGGCCGAGCAGCACGATGAAGATGGCCGGGAAGATGCACAGCAGCATCGGGAAGATGATCTTCACCGAGGCCTTCTGCGCCACCTCCTCCGCCCACATCGCACGGTCCAGGCGGGCCGTATCCGCAAAGGCGCGCAAGGCTTTGGCCAGGCTCGCGCCAAACCGCTCCGATTGCAGCAGCGCGGCGGCCAGTTCGCGACATTCCTCAAGTCCGCAGCGCGTGGCCAGCAACTGAAACGCATCGCTCGGAGCCAGACCCAACTGCACGTCCCGCTGCACGACGGCCATTTCCTCACCAAGCAGCGGGTGCATTGCAGGCAGTTCTTCAGCCGCCCATGCGAGGGCTGCGTTGACGCTGGCTCCGCCTTCAACGCTGAGCACGAGTATGTCGAGCGCGTCCGGGAAGCCTTTGCGGAACTGCCGCTCTCGCGCTTTGACGCGCGACGACAGCATCATTGATGGGATCAACAGTCCCAGAGCCGCGCCGCCGGCACCGAGCAGCAGCGTTTTCTGCCAGTTGACGCCGAGGAGGATGGCCGAGCCGACGCCCAGCAGCGCAATGGATAGCACGAGGATCAGTTGAATCGCACTGTAGTAGAAGACCGCAGATTCCTGGCGAAAACCGCCGAGTGCCAGGCGTGTTTTCACCGAGTCGGATTTTGTGTGATCGCGCGGCGTGAGCCATGCTCCCACGGCGAGTGCCGCTTCCGAAATCGTACCGATGCGTTCATCTGCGATCGCCAACGCGGGCGTTTCATCGCTGTTCAAGTCGCGAAGCCGGGCGACCGCCAGACGTTGATCGCGCCGCACACGGCCCGAGATGTGCCTTCCGAGGAAGAACACTCCGCACGCCACGGCCAGTCCAGATGCAGCGATCAGCGGGTCCATTTCAGTGTTGCCTCATCCCTCGAAGTTCATGATGTTGCGAATCCAGAGGATACCCACACCCATGCACGCTGCCGTCGCGAGCAGCAGCTTCCACTGCGTCAGCAGTTGCTCGGCGTACTGTCGATTGAGGAAGTACATCACGAAGAACGTCACGATGGGCAGCACAATGAGCGTCGTGCTCTGCATGCGGCCCTCCGCCGTGAGAGCGCGGATCTTCTGCCGCAGTTTGAGTCGCGTGCGGACGACCACCGCCATGCGGTCGAGCACATCAGTCAGGCTACCGCCGGTCTGACGCTGAATGGTCATTGCGATGACGAACATTTTGAGTTCGAGGATGCCGGAGCGTTCGCTCAGTTCGCGATAGGCTTCATCGGGTCGGATGCCGTGCTCGATTTGATGGAGGCAGCTTCCAAATTCCGTCTTGAGCGGTTCGCCCGCAGATTGGACTGCTGAGCGGAACGCCTCCTGCACTGGTTGACCGGACCGCAATGCCCGGGCCATGAGCTCGAATGCGATGGCAAGCTGCTTGACGTACTTTTCCCTGCGGGCGTGTCTGCGAGCATTCAAGGCGATGAAGGGAACAATCAGAGCCAACACATACACCGCAGTCCCGGCGACCCAGCCTGCCAGGATTGCAGCGGCGACGCCGAGGACCATTGCTGCAGTCCAAATGCTGAGTAGCAGCATCTTCGGCTTCATCGGCACGCCGGCATCGCGCAGAAACTTCTCGAAGCGTTGACTCCGCGGCGGTTGCTGCTGCGGCGTCAGCCGGCCACTGCTCTCAGCGGGATCGTGCTGCGACTCCGCGTCCCACTCGGCACCTTGCTTGTACAGCGGGATGGATCGGGTTTTCGGTGCCTCCGCGACTTCACCCGACAGCCGCCGACGCAGGCGCGTCGCTTCCGGCTTCCAGCCCGCTGACAGTGCCAGAAGCATTGCCATCGTGCCAGCGGAGACAACCAGAAACAACCCGATGTGAGTCAACGCCGCTCCGTCTCGGTTAGTGGTTTCCTGTCGGGATGATCCGCTTCTGGAAGTCGTGCATGGAGAGCGTCTCGCCGTAGGATTCGAGTCGTTCCCAGCAGTGAGGCCGCAAACCGGTGGAAAGGAAGCATCCCTGGGCTTTGCGATCTTCGTCGAGTCCCGTCTGCTTGAAGAGGAAGAGATCCTGCATGGTGTACTGTTCGCCTTCCACTCCTGTGACCTCCGAGACCCGCACGATCTTGCGGGCACCACCGACGAGTCGGCTCACCTGCACCACGATGTGAATCGCGTCGGCGATCTGTCGGCGAATCACCCAGAGCGGCAGGTCGAACCCGGCCATGCCCACCATCATCTCCAACCGTCCTAGAGCTTCGCGCGTGTTGTTCGCGTGGACGGTGGTCATGCTGCCTTCGTGTCCGGTGTTCATTGCTTGCAGCATGTCGAGTGCCTCGCTGCCGCGGCACTCGCCCACGACGATGCGGTCCGGCCGCATGCGCAGCGCATTCCGAAGCAGATCCCGCGTCGTGATTTCGCCGACACCTTCCACATTGCGGGGGCGAGTTTCAAGACGGCCGACGTGCGGTTGCTGGAGGCGCAACTCAGCAGCATCTTCAATCGTGACGACGCGCTCCGTGGCAGGAATGAAGGCCGATAGCGCATTCAGCAGGGTAGTCTTGCCGCTGCCTGTCCCGCCGCTGACGACGATATTCACCCGTGCACGGATGCAGGCAGCCAGGAAATCCATGACCTCCTGCGGCACGGATTTCCCGGCCACGAGATCAGCCGCACGGATCGGCTTCGCGCCGAAACGGCGAATCGAGACCAGCGCACCATCCAGCGCCAGCGGCGGAATGATCGCATTGATGCGGCTGCCGTCGGGAAGTCGGCTGTCCACCATGGGCGATGTCTCATCCACCCGGCGTCCCGCCTGATTCACCACACGCTGCAGAATGTGCTGCAAGTGAGCGGCATCATTGAACACCACATCGCATTTTTCCAGTTGCCCGCCACGTTCCACATAGATGGCGAACGGGCCGTTGATGAGGATGTCGCTGATTGTGGGATCCCGCATCAGCGATTCGAGCGGGCCGAGGCCAAAGGTCTCGTCGAGCACTTCGCTGACAAGCTGATCGCGCTCGTGCTGGTTCAGAAGGTTCGGGCTGCGCTGGCACAACTCCTCGGCGACGCGGCGCACCTCGACGCGAAGTTGCTCGCGGGAAAGCGAGTTGAGCACATTGAGATCCATGCCGACCACAAGTCGACGGTGCAACTGCCCTTTGAAGCGACGGAGGTTATCGAGTTTCGATTCTGCAGACAGCAGTTCCGGCCTGACCCGGTCCTGCGTCACTGTGGCCGGGATTCGTCTTGAGAGACGATTCATACGTTTTGTGCCTCCCCAACAATGGGCTGATTGTGTTGCAGATTCCGCATGGGCGTGAGCTTGTGCGTACGCTCGCGGATTCGTGAACCATAGCCTCTGATGGCACTGAAACCTGTGCTCAATCCGCTGCGGAGCCGGGTCAGTGCCGAGGGTAGGGGCGGTCGGGGAGTATCGAGCCCGACGAGCTTCAGTATGCATTGGACCACCTCGGTGTCCTTCGCCGACATCGCGGCGGGGATGCCTTCGTTGCTCGATGTCCCGAGTGTCTTGGCGTCGTACGGCACCAGATGCGTCAGCTTGAGCTTCAGCACTTCTTCCGCTTCCGCCAGCGGGAGCATCTCGTCTTCGCGATACTGATTGACCACAATCTCGATGCGGTTTCGGGGGATGTCGGCTCGGTCGAACTGATCCAGCATCCGCCGCGTGTGTCGGATCAATGTGAAATCAAGGCGGTTCACCAGGAAGATCCTGGTGGCTTTGCGCAGCACGTGTACTTGCTCGTCGTGGACGCTGTCTTCGAGATCGACGACCACATCAGCGAAGCTCTCGCAAGCGAGATCGATGGCCCGCGCGATGGTCTCGGAGGTCATCTCGCTGTGGTCGGAGAGTTGCTGCGGAGCCGCCAGCAGAGCCACACCGCTGGAATGCGGAGCCAGGAGTTTTTCGTAGAGGCTGCGGTCGAGCCTCTGATCGTTGCGGCAGAGGTCGACCAACGTGTACTGCGGCTTGAGATCGAGCAGCGGAGCAAGATCGGCTTTGCCCAGGTTCAGGTCGATCAGATTGCAGTGCCCGCGGTCGCGGGCGATTCCGACGGCGAGATTCAGGGCAATGGAAGTCCCGCCGCAGCCGCCCGCGGTAGAAAGCACGGCCAGCAAACGGCCCGGCTCATCGGGATTCGTCTGCCGCACACGGATGCGGTAAAGTGCCGAGCGAAGCTCCTTTGTCAGCTCCGACTGATCGAGGAAAACCTCCGCCCCCGCCTGCATGATCTTGAGAATCAGCTTGGCATCCGTCGCCGGCCCCGTGGCCAGGAGGTGCCCACTCTCCGCAGCTCGCAGGCGACGGACGCTGGCGATAACCTGATCAGACGGCAAGCCCTCCAGCACGACGACAATGATTTCCGGGCTCGTACTGCGTATGGTGACGGCCGCCTGCTCAAAGTCGATGCACTGCACAGGTCCGCACTGCAGCGATTCGAGCTGCGTGCCTAACGCCAGCGTCGTCGGATGGTCCCGCGTCGGTGAGACAATGAGTGTGTGCATGAATACCAAACCCGAAAACTGGCTCATCCTGGAAGAGCGTACTTGAGGCTTGACGATAAGAGGAGCATGCCGCTTCTGGAAGGTAACCACACCATCTCCAGAGCACGGCATGTCCTCAACACCACTCTATCGCGCGTTCGGCTTCCGGAGCTACCAA
>JBGSSZ010000222.1:0-5498 GCA_041736785.1 Limnoglobus sp. | reverse complement strand
TCGCTCGGCGTCGCCCCGGCGATCACTGGCACACCGGTCCACCGAAAACGGAGCGCATTCCTGAGCGTCAATCACCTCCCACCAGTTCCCAGGCAGGTGACAAAATCAAAAAGCCGCCTTTTCCCGACGGACACTAGCTAGTCTTCCGACTTCTTCTACTTTGTTGAGTGTAGGGACTGGACCGCACGAGTCAATCCTCACGGTCCGCTGCGATTTCGACACGCATCATGGTTTCTCCATCGCGATCGGAACACTCTGAAGATCATTCCCTCGCAGTGGACCATCAACCGGAAGCGAAGATGCGGCTTGGGACGGGTCGGCGGGGGTACCAGGCGGCAGAAGGTTCGGGAGATCGAGGCGTGCCGCGCCGATCCGGTTGTCGGCCATCCCGTAATACACGTCGAAGCGGTCTGGAGTGCCGAGATCATGTCGCGGGTCGATCCCCGTGGGGAAGACTACGTTGGCGACCGCCCCTTGTCGTTCCAGCGGAAGCACTGGCGTCAACACCGGCTCTGCCGAACGGTAGCAGAGCACGCGTGGATGCTCCTCCGAAAGCACCATGACCCCGGCCGAATAGCACAGATGTTGATCGGACTCGCCCGGCTCCATGACTTCGCGCACACCATGATAAACAACCAGCCAACCGTGGCGGGTGAGGATGGGCGGGGTGCCGCCGCCGATTTTCAACTTCTCCCAGGATGACACCGGGGTGGCCAACCGATGATGCGAATTAAAAAGGCCGAGGTGACGCGGTTCGAGGCCCTCCAAGTCCATCGGACAGTAGGAAATCCAGATGCTCTCATGATCGAGATCCACCAGACGCGACGCGGGCTGGCAGGCGATTTCATCCGGACGAGTGCCGGGGAAAAGGGGGCGATGGAGAATGGCCAGTTGCATTTTCCCGGCGTGATTGGGAATGGCGACGGGAAAGAGGCTGGCATCCTTGTTGTCCACATGAACAAAATCGATGCCGTGATACGGAGCAAATGTCGCGAGTCCCAGCCGTCTCCAGTGGAACAGATCCTTCGACACCGCGAGGGCAATTCGCGGACCGACGGGGGACAGCGCCGTGTAGGTCATCACATAGCATCGGAAGCGTGCCACGAACGTGATGCGGGGGTCCTCGCATCCGCCGCCGTCAGCACGCCGCTCGTAATCCGCTTCGGGTTCCAATGCGATCCCGAGTCGCTCGACTCCGGTCGGGTCGCCGGCTTCATTGAACACCACGCGTACGACACCGATGCGCGAGTAATTCCCTTTCGCAACGAGGCGCGGGAAGAGGTAAAGCTGGCCATCGGGGCCGCGGATAGCGGCCGGATTCAAAACCCCTTCGACCTCGTGGGGGTTGCCCGGTTCCGGTTCCATTACCAACCCGAGGCGCTTCAATTGAAATCCCGGCATTCATTTACCTCACAACATTTGTGACCGAGACTTTCATGTCAAACAGGCGATGACGGCTTCGCAAACTCGTTTCGTCTCTTCGGGATCTCGCACCCGGATCGAAACCACGCCCGCTTCCTTCGCCGGATAAGCCGATACTGGAAGATCGGCTCGAAGTGCAACGGATACATTGGCACTTAAAGCACGTCGGACCTCCGCTCACCTCGAGGCCGCGCCGCCACGGTCCACGACCCGAAAATAGTGCACGGCGTTGACACTTACCGAGATGCTGACCTTGGTGATGATGTCATGCGGAACGATGACAGCCGCTGTGCTCGAGCGGCCGCGGAAGCTCTCCCGGCAACGCCGCCGACGATCAGTAGTTTCATGATCCAGACTCCATCAGACTTGGTTTGCCTGAAGGTTCAGTCGCTGCCGCTGTGTCCGCATTCGTCGCGGTGACGAAATCAGAGAGTTCATTCGGACGTATCGCCGCTCGCAATGCATTGAGGATCGCGAGGACATCAATGAACTCCTGACTGACTGCCCCAGCCACGGGGGACAAGTAACCGACGCTGGCGAGCGTCATTCCGATCACACTCAGAGCCATGCCGCCGATTGCACTTTGGATCGCAATTTTTCGCATGCGGCGGCTGATGTGCATGAACTCGTCCACCTTTTCCAAAGAACTATCCATGATCACGACGCCGGCGGACTCGGTGGTAATGTCGCTGTTCTGTCCGATAGCGATACCAACGGTTGCGGACATTAGCGCCGGTGCGTCGTTAATGCCGTCTCCCACATATAGCGTCCGGGCCTTGAGAGCCTCAGCGCGTACGATGGTCACTTTTTCTTCCGGTGACTTTTCGGCATAGACCTCACTGATACCAATCCGATCCGCGAGGTAACGCACCTCGGACTCCCGATCCCCCGAGACGATCATGAGGCGATTGAATTGGTGACGGGGCTTCAGATGCTTGATAAAGGACACACCCTCGACACGGGGCTCGTCGCGGAAACGGTATGCAGCCGTGTAGCGTTCGTCGATGACCACGAAGCATTCGAGTCCTCCGGCATGGACCGGAATCTGATCAACTCCTTGGATCGGGGTCTTGGCGAGTGCGCCACGGCTTGTGATTCGTACCGTGTGGCCGGCGACGGTACCACGCATCCCCTGGCCTGGAGGTTCGCTGATCTCGGTAACTTCCTGGAGCGTTATGCCCGCCGCCTCGGCCGACGCCAGGATCGCATGAGCTAATGGGTGCTTCGAGTACCGCTCCAGACTCGCAACCAAGCCAAGGACTTGAGCCGCGTCCATACCCGGCACCACGATCTGCTCCGTGAGACGCGGCCGGCCATAGGTAAGCGTACCCGTCTTATCGAAGATTGCCGTGCGGCAGGTTGCGATCGTCTCCAGCACGACAGGGTTCTTCACGATAATGCCCCGACGCGCGCACAGTGAAATCGCGCCGATGATGGCAACGGGGATCGCAATCAGGAGCGGACAAGGCGTCGCGACCACGAGCACGGCCAGAAAGCGACTCGACTCCCCGCTGATACCCCACGCGACGAGCGCAATCAACACCGCCAGCGGCGTATAGAACGCGCCGAGAGTGTCGCCCAGCCGACGCAATTTCGGGCGATTCTGTTCGGCTGACCGCATGACGCGCATGATTTTTGCAAAACGGGAGTCGGCAGCCAGGCGGGTCGCTCGGATCGTCAGTGCGGATTCGCCGTTGATCGCCCCGGAGATCACTTCCGAGCCAGGCGTCTTGGACATCTGGAACGGCTCGCCAGTCAGGAACGATTCGTCCATGATCCCGCGCCCTTCGGTGACGATACCGTCCACCGGGCAGTTATCGTGCGGGAAGATGACCAGCGTGTCGCCGATCATCACGTCGCTCAGGGGTACATCCACGACCTGCCCGTCTTGACGCCGATGGGCGAGCGATGGCATTCGCTGAGCGAGCGCACGCAGTACTGATGAGGCACTGCGGATGGCGTAGCTCTCAAGAGCCTCTCCGCCCGAGAGCATGAGGACAACCAAAGCACCTGCCAGGTACTCGCCCAGCAAAGCGGCTGTCACGATCGAGATTCCGGCCAATAGATCGGAACCGAACTCGAACTTGACTAGCTTTCTCAGAAGTCCGTAGACGAGGGGAATCCCCCCGAATGCCAGAACGATCCAAAGCGGAATGTGGTCATCTCGAACATCGTTGTGCATGCCGTAACGGAGAACGAGATGCAGTGCGATCCCCGTCAGCGCAACGCCAGCGATGACCACCATCCTTCGGCTGGTCCAGAATTTTATCAGGTTCGGCATTGGTCCTTCAGGCATCTTCGTTTCCATAAATCGGGCAACCACCGACCAGTCGCCACGCCGACATTACCGATGCCGTGCATCACGAAACACGTCATCCTCTCGGGCACGGTTGGTCTCTCCGATTTGTTTTCGGGCCTGGTCATTTCGCCAGTTCGCGTTCATCACTCGCAGCAACTAGGCGGGGCTTTCGATGCACCGATTGTGGTACCGGACTCAGTAGCCGTCGACGGTGTCGTGGGAATCTGGTTCCACGGCATTCTGGCTAGGATCATACCCATCCCGCATGTATCGGTGATCCCGGCGAACACCAGTCCGGCTCCGACGAGTGCCGACAGCCCGATAAAGGCCGGATGTACGAACGAGAGTGCCGCTCCCAGCAACACGAACAAACCCGCTGCGATGCGGACTTGCCGTTCCAACGAGATGGCCTTCTTGCCACGGACTACCGGAAGGCCAGCTTCCTCCCAAGCCATTGTTCCGCCTTCGATGTTGACTACGTTCGGGAAGCCCGCCTTGACGAACTGTTCGCATGCCTGTTGGGCTCGACTTCCAGAACGACAAATGACGTAGAGCGGCTCGGTTGCCGAACCGTTACGAGCCTGCATCAAAACCGATGGATCGAGCAGATCCAACGGAAAGTTCCGAGCGATTCCGATGTGGACCTCTCGATATTCGGCAGGGGTGCGCACGTCGATGAGTTCGATCTTCTTGCCTTCGCTGAGTTGTTTCGCGACTGCCTGCGGGTTGATGATTGCGATGCTCACGGTCTTCTCCTGTGAAAGCCTGGAAAAGGTCTGCTGGGACGTAGCAACAAAGAAGCCCTGACAAATCGATTCCGCCCGCCCGTTGCTCTGTTGAACCCCTTTAGGTGGTTGGGCCTGTAACCTTGCATGACGACCGATTACCCCATGACCAAATCGCCGCGGGCCGCGGGCCGGGAGGCCCTCCGGCCCGCTTTCGGTAACAAGGCTCATGCCTCACCCCCCGGAACAGATCCGCTCCACGCCTCCGTCGGAGTGTTGCCGGCGAGCAGGAAGACCTGCACCACGGTCCCGGTAGTGAACGCCTGCACGACGGCCCCGCTCGCCGGTTCGATCTCCGCCGTTGCCTCCTGCACGTCCATTCCCGTGATCCGCTTGATCTCCTGGCGGAGGGTCTGGGAGGAGTTGGCGAACAGTTGCCGGTGGAACTCCTGAACCTGGGCGGCACCGGCCGGACTCTGGGCCAGCACCCGCTCGGCCGGCGACAACGCCTCGTGCAGCGTGATCACCAAGGTGCCTTCACTCAGGACCACCGTCACCGTTTTGGGCACGTGGTTGCCCGTCCGTCTCTGCTCGAACGCGATCGCCGCCTGGGCGATACGCTCGGCCATTGTCCGCTCGGGTGCGTCCATTTCGGCTCCCCCACCTTTTGGCGATCATCGGTTCCACACGGGCCAAAAAAAAGCCGGCGTGACCGAACACCCGGAGGTATTCGGTCACGCCGGCTTACTCATCTAAAAAGGCCCCTGCCCGTAGGGAGGTTCCTCGTCAGCGAGTCTTCCAACTTTTTCTACTCTTGTAGATTGTAGGGATCGGACCGCACGGAGCAAGGGGAAAGGGGCATAGTCTTATTGCGGTTCCGTAAAGTAACACCCGATGGCTCCGGTCAGCCTTACTGGGCTTCACTCCGAGGGGATCCCATCTGCTGCGTGGTTTAACCCGCATTTTTCACGGGCCTTTCTTCTCCGCGTGATTGTAGCTGTCGGACGGTTGTGGCGTGGTGGGATGGTCCGGATGCGAAACAGCCCCCTTAC
>JBGSSZ010000197.1:0-8059 GCA_041736785.1 Limnoglobus sp. | reverse complement strand
CAGGCACGCTCGATCCGGTTGCTGGTCAGCAGCCGCGACGAAAGCGGCCCGCTGCCAGAGTTTCTTCAGTCACGCACCGGGCAACCTTGGCAACGGCTCACCACCATGGATGCACCGGCGTGGTATCATCCACCGACACAGGCACGCCGCGACTCGTCTGCCACGCGTCGCTCACCGAATGAATGATCGCCCCTTCCGCCGCAGTATCTACTTCACGCTCGTGATGAGCAGTGTCTGTCTCGGCTATTCCGAGTGGGACTATCTCCCCGAAGTGACCGCGTTCACGGGCGTAGTGGTCCTCGCCATGGTCGCCGCGTTCATCCTCGAAGGTCGGGGCCGCCACCTGACGCTTCAGCAATCGAACCTCGCCGGCGCCGTCATTTTCACGCTCGCAGCGGTCTGGATCGGCTCCCACTACATGCAGTCCGATAGCCTGATGCACACGCTCCCCTGGCCCGCGGGGGGGTTGCCGTTTCTTGCACCCCTCCTGATGCTGCTGATCCCCGCGAAACTCTTCCGCCCCAAACGGGAACGCGACTGGTGGGGGCTTTACTGCATCAGCCTCGCTTGTGTCGGGCTGGCCATGTCGCTGGCTGAGGAGCTGTTCTTCATGCTGCTGGTGCTGCTCTATGCGGCGACGGCAGTGTGGAGCCTGACGCACTTTTATCGGCATCGCTTGCGGGTGCCAACGCGTGAGTCGCAGCTTGGGCGATCATTGCGCTGGCTGGGCCTGGCCGCGGTGGTGTCGTTGCCGATCTTCTTTCTGACTCCACGGACCGCCGGTGTGCCGTGGGAACTGTTCAACGCCAAGCTCGAGTCGGGCATGCCGACGGATGGCTCACCCGACTTGAGCCGCACCGGCACACTCAAACCGAGCCGCGATGTGGCGTTCGAAGTGAATGCCATTAATGCCGATGGCTCGCCCCGCACCTCGGTGCCGAGCGATCAGCGGTGGCGCGTCGCAGGTTATACGGAATATCAGTCACCACGCGGTCGCTGGGCCCACACCTCCGGCAAACCGATCGTCGCACCCACGCCGGACGAATTCTGGGGCATCACGCCAGACCTGCGTTTTCCCGAGCTTGGCCCAGACAGCTATCGCTTCGATTTTCGCATCGTCGGTCGCACAGGCGGGCCGGTGTTTGCCGATCCCGTCTTTCATCGACCGGGTCAGCGGACCACCATCGCCGTCCCGCTCCGCAGGGGCTTCGGCTATGGTGTGCAGTTCTGGGATGCCTCGTTCGTGCTCCCGCATCGCGAGTTCCGCTTCACCAATCGCTACATCCAACTGATGCCCGCGGAGAGCGAGCCGAGCGCATTTGCACTATCCGATCCCGACGATGCTTCGCTGATGGCACCGTTTCTGGCTGCGCCGCCACAGGGCGTGATCCAGTATGCCCACACCCTGCTGCGCTCATTGTTGCAATCCGGCCAGCTTCCGGCACGGATCGCCGAGCGGGGCATCACCATCCGAGCCGAGGACGCCGCATTGGTTGCTGAAGCCTTCAGTGACCACCTGAGCAACAACAGCGCATTCAGTTATTCACTCGAGCTTCGCCGCAAGAACAAGTCGCTTGACCCGATCGAGGACTTTCTGATCAACACCCGCAGCGGCCACTGCGAACGCTACGCCTCGGCTCTGGTGCTGCTGCTCCGCGGCGTGGGCGTGCCGGCTCAACTCGTGCTCGGCTACCGTGGTTGCGAACAGGTCGAACCCGGCCGCTATTTGGTGCGACAGGATGTCGCGCACGCCTGGGCCGAAGTGCTGCTGCCACAGGATGTCAATGGCCAACGCCAGTGGATCTGGCAGACCTTCGACCCAACACCCGCAAGTTCTGCCATCGAAACCAGCGAAAGCGGCGGGATTCTCGAGTCCAGCACCCGCCAGACCAAGCGGCTCTTTTCGCAATACGTCATCAATCTCAACCCGGACACTCAACAGCAGATCACAGAAGGGGCCAGCGAATTCTTCAAGTTCAACTGGCCCTGGCTCGCCGCCACGCCGGTGGGGATTATGCTGTGCATCTTCGCGGTGCGAACACTGCGTCAGCACGGCAGAGCCCGTGTCGCAGTAGTCAGGATTGTGCCGTGGTACGCGAGGCTGGTCGCGATGCTGCACGACGCCGGGCTGCCAGAGGTGAGTGGCGAAACGCCCAAAGAATGGGGGCAGCGGGCCAGCGCGTGGCTGCACCAGTCGCACCCGCTCTGCGACTGCGAGCTTCCCAACCGGGCCGCTGCCACGCTCTACCGACTGCGTTTCGCAGAGTGTGCCGCGGATGATGAAGTGATGGCATTGGAATCGACGATGCAACAACTCGCCACGTCGCTGACCGCTCAAAAACTGTAAGACTTCGATCATACTCGTCACGGATCACACTATGCTCTCTCCGCTACGCAAGTCGACCGGGGCCAACCGGATCGCAGCCCATGACTGCGTGTTGCTGGTCGTCGATGTGCAGGACAAGCTGCTCGCGGCGATCCCGACAGGTGCGAGCCTCGTGGCGAATGCCGCGTTCATGCTCGACGTCGCCAAGCTCGCAGACGTGCCGGCGATCGCCACAGAACAATATCCCAAAGGTCTCGGCTCCACCACGCCCGAACTGGCCAGTCGACTGACGGCGATCACCGCTAAAACCGCGTTCAGTTGCTGCGGCGCGGAGGGTTTTCTCGATGCACTCCGCGGTCTCAAGCGCTGCACGGTCGTGGTCGTGGGGATGGAGGCGCACGTCTGTGTGATGCAGACTGTGCTCGATTTGCTGGAAGCCGATTTCGCGGTGGTCGTGCCCGTCGACGCGGTGGCGAGCCGGGCGGCGCTCGATGCCAGGATCGCCCTGCAGCGGATGAAATCGACTGGTGCGATCCTCAGCACCGTCGAAGCCGTCGGCTTCGAATGGATTGGCGGCAGCACGCATCCGCAGTTCAAAGCGTTCAGCAAGCTGGTGATCGCGCGGTCGTAGCCACTACAACAACAGCACATTCTCAGGACTCCGCCATGACCGCGCTTCCCGGCCAGTTGAACCCGTCGCCCCGCCTGCTGCTCGGCCCCGGCCCGAGCGATGCTCACCCGCGTGTGCTGTCCGTGATGACCACGCCGCTGCTAAGCCACCTCGATCCGCAGTTTCTCGAGATCATGAACGAGACGCAGGAGATGATGCGGACCGCTTTCTGCACGCAGAACAAGCTCACCTTTCCCGTCAGCGCCACCGGCACTGCAGGCATGGAGACCTGCCTCGTCAACCTGATCGAGCCGGGTGACGCGGTCGTGATTGGCACCATCGGCTACTTCGGCAACCGCATGATCGACATCGCTGGCCGCTGCGGTGCAAAGGTCACGACCCTCGAAGCCCCCTGGGGTCAGGTACTCGATACGAACCTCATCCGCGACACGCTCAAAGCCATCCGCCCCAAAGTGCTTGGCATCGTTCACTGCGAGACCAGCACCGGCGCGATGCAGCCGATCGAGGAACTCGGCAAGCTCTGCCATGAATACGACTGCCTGCTGGTGGTCGATGCGGTCACGAGCTATGCCTGCACGCCGTTGGAGGTCGATGCGTGGGAACTTGATGCCACGTTCAGTTGCTCGCAGAAAGGGCTCGGCTGCCCGCCGGGGCTGTCGCCGATTACCTTCAGCGAGCGGGCCGTCGAACGGCTCAAGACCCGCAAAAGCAAAGTGCAAAGCTGGTACTTCGACCTGACCACCATCATGGCCTATTGGGGTGGCGGCGAACGTAGCTACCACCACACCGGCCCGATCAGCATGGTTTACGCGCTGCGTGAGGGGCTTCGCATCGTGCTGGAGGAAGGCCTGGCCAACCGCCACGCCCGGCATCTCCATAATCACATCGCACTCAAAGCCGGGCTCGAAGCCATCGGCCTGAAGTACGCGGCCGATCCGAAGCATCAGATGCCGCAACTCAACGCCGTGATGATCCCCACTGGCGTGGATGACCTTGCGTGTCGCAAGAAAATGCTGGCCGACTTCGGCATCGAGATCGGCGGCGGCCTCGGCGACTTCAAAGGTAAAGCCTGGCGTATCGGCATCATGGGTGTGAACAGCCAGGCGAAGAACGTGTTGCTGGTGCTCTCCGCCCTGGAGCAGGTGCTCACCCACGTCGGAGCCAAGGTCACGCTCGGTGCCGGCGTCGCCGCGGCAGAAGCCGTGTACTTGAAAAACTGACTGAGGGACGCGCGCCATGGCGACGCCGGCACTGGTCGAGCCAACCTGGGAGAGGATGTACGGCAAGGTGGAGATCGTCCGCCAGCGGCTTGAGCGTACTGTGCGCGTGCTGGAAGGCGCGAACATTCCCTACGCCATAGCTGGCGGTCAGGCCGTGGCAAGCTGGGTCGCCCGAGTTGACGAAGCACTGGTGCGAAACACTCGCGATGTTGATGTTCTCGTGCGTCGCGCGGACCTCACTCAGATCGTTGCAGCAATGGCTGCGGATGGTTTCAAGCACGCTGAAGCCTGGGGTGTCGATTTTTTCATCGAAGACGAAACTGTCAAACCGGCTGAGGGCGTGCATCTGATCTTCGCCAACGAGCGCATCAGGCCCGATTACTTGACACCTGCACCAAGTGTGAGTGAATCGGAAGCAACGCAACTCTTTCGCGTGGTGAATCTGGATGCTCTTCTGCTGATGAAACTGGAAGCTCATCGGCCCAAAGACGTGATGCACATCGTGGATCTGATGAATGCGGGGCTGATCGATGCAAGCTGGGTGGCGAAATATCCGCAACCCCTGAATGCTCGTCTGGAGCAAATCCTCAACGATCCGAACAACCGCCAGATGATTTAGAGCAGTGTGGCAGTCTTGACAGATGGGCATTCCTGACGAAGATTTCCAGCTCGCTTAGTCTGCCCTGTTTGCCGATCTCTCCACCACGAGTACCACTCATGAGCTTGATGTCACGCGCCTGCCGGAAGACCACGACCATTCGCCCGCGGCCCGCCTTTCGAGTCGAGGCACTGGAGGATCGCTCAGTGCCGGCCACGTTCGCGGTGACCAACCTGCTCGACGACGGTGCAGGCTCGCTGCGGCAGGCCATCACCGATGCCAATAGCACCATCGGCGCCGATGTCATCAGCTTCGATGTCGCCGGTACAATCACGCTCGCCTCGGCGTTGCCGACCATCGCCGATGAAGTGAACATCGACGGTTCCACGGTCACTGGCTTCGCCGGGGCTCCGCTGGTCGAAGTGGACTACAACGGCAACTCCGGGCTCGTCTTCGGCGACAAGTCTCTGAACTCCACACTTCGTTCGCTGGGGCACATCAATGCGGACGGGGCGGGGGTCACGGTCGGCAATCCGCAAATCACGATCGTCGGCAACTACATCGGACTCCAACTCGACGGCAGCACTGTCGCCGCCAATAGTGGGGCCGGGCTCGAACTCACGCAACTCGCGCTGCGCGGCCTGGTGGGTGGCACCACCGCCGGCGACCGCAATGTGATTTCCGGCAACATCGGCGACGGCATCCGCGTCAACGGTGGATTCGAAAACAAAATCGTCGCCAACTACATCGGCACCGACGCCACTGGCACACTCAATCGCGGCAACGGCGGCAACGGAGTGGTCCTCACCGCCGGTGCCAGCACCAATGCCATCGGTGGCGTGACCCCGGCCGCCGCGAAGTTCACCGTGATCGCTCCCGAAGGCAACGTCATTTCCGGCAACGGCGGCAACGGCGTCCTCATCACGCTCGGATCCACCACCAACCTTGTCGCTGCCAACTTCATCGGCACCAACCTCGCCGGCGACACCGCCATCGGAAACTCACTCGATGGAATCGCCGTCACCAAGGGTGCCAACAGCAACTCCATCATCGGTACGGTCGTCGATGAAGTCCCGTTCATCTTCATGAACCTCGTCAGCGGCAACGGCGGCAACGGCCTGCGGGTCAGCGACTCCAACAACACGGTCATTCACGCCAACGTCTTCGGCCTCACCGCCGACAACGTCAACCCGCTCGGCAACACACTCAACGGCGTGTTGATCGAAGGTTCCTCAGCCAACACCACGTTCGGCGGCGTCATCCCGCTCGGCAACGTCACAGCCGGCAACAAGATGAACGGCGTCGCCGTCACCGACACCGCTAGCGGATTCGTCGCGTTCAACACCTTCAATGGCGTCGCGGCGTTCGATCCCGCGACCGGGCTCGGCAATGCGCTCGACGGTTTCCTCTTTACCTCCACCGGCGGCAACAACGTCCTCCGCACCAATGTCATTTCCCAGAACGGCGACGATGGCGTCGAAATCTCCGGCGATGCCAGTGGCGTCACCATCGTTCAGAACATCATCGGGCTCAACACCGATGGCAAGTTCGCCGTACCCAACCTCGGCAACGGCATCGAAATCGGCGGCACCGCCCACGACAACCTGGTCGGCGGCGTGCAGATTCAATTCTCCATCATCCCGCAAAACGTCGTTGCCGCCAACGGGGCCAATGGCATCGCAGTCATCGGCTCCGCCTATGATAACCAGATCAATTTCACTCACATCGGCACCGATCTCAAAGGCCTGACGCCCATCCCCAATGGTCTCGCCGGAATCCTGCTCGACACTGGCACCAGCAACACGACCATCGGCTCGACCAATCCCCTGCTGCCGACGGTCATCAGCGGCAACACGGGCGCCGGCATTCAGATGAACGGCAGCAGCGGCAATACCGTGGTCGCCACCATCATCGGCCTCGACAAAAACAGTGAGAACGCCATCCCCAACGGTGGCGACGGTATCCTCATTGCCGACAGCAGCAGCAATATTATCGGCGGCCGCACCCCCGGCGACGGTAACACCATCGCATCAAACACCGGCAACGGCGTGTCCATCACCTCGGGCAGCAGCAATGCCGTGCTGCAGAACTCGATCACCGACAACACGCTGCTGGGCATCAGTGTCGCCGCCGGGGCCAACAACGATCAGGCCGCACCGCATCTCATCTCCGCGTTTCTGCTCCCCGACGGCATCCGCGTCACCGGCACGCTGACCAGCGCCGCCAACGCCGTCTACACTGTCGAGTTCTTCACAGGTATCACGCCCGATTCCTCGGGCTTCGGTGAAGGCAAGACCTACCTCGGATCACTCAACGTCCGCACCGACGGCACCGGCATCGGTCGCTACACGTTCATCACCGATGTCCCTGCCGCGGGCAACAGCTTCATCACCGCCACCGCGACCGATCTCAGCAACAACTCCTCCGCGTTTGCTGAGGATGCCAACCTCAGCAGTGCCTTGCTGAACATCCCCGGTGCCAGCGTCGATGGCGGCATTCTCTCGCTCATCAGCGCGATCTTCGACAGCGAGACCCGCATCGTCACCGCGGACTTCACTGGCGATGGCATCGCTGACCTCGCCGCGGCCACCGGGCCCGGAGCCTCATCGCTTGTGCGGGTCATCGACGGCTCGACGGCCACGGAGATCTTCAACATCGTGCCATTCGGCGCGAGCTTCCTCGGCGGGCTCTTCATCTCCGCCGGGGATGTGGACGCCGACGGCAAGGCCGATCTCGCCATTACGGCCGGTGCACAGGGTGGCCCGCGTGTGCGACTCTTCCAAGGTGGCACGTTCACGCAAATCAACGACTTCTTCGGCATCGACGACGTGAACTACCGCGGCGGCACCACCTCCGCGATCGGCGATGTCAACGGCGACGGCACCGGTGACCTCATCATCACCACCGGCGTCGGCGGCGGGCCTCGTGTCGCCATCTTCGACGGCACCACCATCGCCAACTCCAACCCCACCCGACTCGTCACCGACTTCTTCGCCTACGTTCCCAGCCTCCGCTCCGGGCTCTACGTCGCGGCGGGCGACATCAATGGCGACGGCAAGTCCGACGTCATCTTCGGCACCGGTGCCGGCGGCGGACCTCACGTCCGCATCCTCGATGGTGATCTCCTCGTCAACGGAACCGCAGTCTTCAACAGCGACGGCACCGTCAGCGGGGCCGATCTGATCAGCTTCTTCGCCCGCACTGACAGCGACCGCGGCGGGCTCCGCGTGAGCGTGAATGACCTCGATGGCGACGGCTTCGCCGACGTCGTCACACGCTCCGAC
>JBGSSZ010000177.1:0-8136 GCA_041736785.1 Limnoglobus sp. | reverse complement strand
TGTTCATTCATGGACCGCCCTACGCCGGTTGGGACTTCACCGTCGCGACCGACACCGGCTCCGCCATCGTCGAGCGTGTGCCCAGCTTCGGTGGCATCGACTCCTACATCGGGCTGAACTATCCCGGCGGCGGCGTCATGGTCGTCAACGGCAGCAACCGCTTCGCACGCATCGTCGATGGCCTCTCGCAGACCGTGATGATCGACGAACTCCGCATCGGACCCGACGCCAACGACCTCCGCGGCACTTGGGCCATGGGGCAGTGCGGAGCGAGCATCTGTGCCGGCAGCGGACGCTTCGACACACCCGGCCCCAATCGTGGCGAGTCGGGCACCGACGACGTGCAGGGTGGCACAGATCGCCCAGACCTGGGCCTGGGGTGCTTCGACTACAGCAGTGCCCAAGTCTCCGCCAAGAGCAAGCATCCCGGCGGCGTGCTGCTGGGATTCTGCGACGGCAGCACTCGCTTCGTGCGCAATAGTGTTAGTCAGCGAAGCTGGTTCGCCCTGCACAGCCGTAATGATGGACTGACGCTCAACGGCCCCGACTACTGAACTTACAACAGGACCAAGATGATGCTCAGACTGGTATCGCTCGCCGTGGCACTTGCCGCCACACTGCCGCTGATGGCGAAGTCGCCGAACGTGGTCATCATCTATGTGGACGACATGGGCTATGGCGACTTGGGCTGCTACGGTGCGAAGGACTGGAAGACGCCGCGGTTGGACGCCCTCGCCAAGGAGGGCATCCGCTTCACCGACTTTTATGTGGCTCAGCCCGTCTGCTCGGCTAGTCGGGCGGCGCTCCTGACGGGGTGTTACCCGAATCGCGTCGGCATCGGCGGCGCACTCGGGCCTGGAGCGAAGATCGGCATCAATGCCGAAGAAACCACACTCGCCGAGGTCTTCAAGTCGAAGGGCTATTGCACTGCTGCCGTGGGGAAGTGGCATCTGGGTCATCGCGAGGAGTTTTTGCCGACGCGGCACGGCTTCGATTCGTGGCTCGGTCTGCCGTACTCGAACGATATGTGGCCGCATCACCCGTCTGCAAAAGCGGGGGCTTATCCACCGCTGCCGCTGTTCGATGACGAGAAAGTGATCGTCGCCAGCGTCGATGCCGCGGTGCAGGAGACGCTCACGAGCCGCTACACGGAGCGGGCAGTGAAGTTTATCGCGGATGTGGGAAAGAAGCCGTTTTTTCTGTATGTGGCGTACTCGATGCCGCATGTGCCGCTCTTCACGACGCCCGAGTTTCGCGGCAAGACCCGGTGCCTGTACGGCGACATCGCGCAGGACATCGACACGCGCGTCGGGCAGATCCTCGACACACTGAAGGAGCACAAACTCAGCGACGACACGCTGGTCATCTTTGCGAGCGACAATGGTCCGTGGCTGACCTATGGCGACCATGCCGGGACCAGCGGCGGGCTGCGTGAAGGGAAGGGGACCGTCTGGGAAGGGGGTGTGCGCGTGCCGTGCGTCATGCGTTGGCCTGGCGTGATCCCGCCCGGAAGTGTCTGCCGTGAGCCGGCGATGACCATCGATCTGCTGCCGACATTGGCGAAGGTGATCGGTGCCGAACTGCCCCAAGCGAAGATCGATGGACTCGACATTGCTCCGCTGATCCGTGCGGAAGCCAGTGCCAAGTCACCACACTCCGCGTTTGCGTTTTACTATCGCGACAATCAACTGCAGGCGATCCGCAGCGGCCAATGGAAGCTCTTGCTGCCGCATACTTATCTCAGTGTGGCGGGTCAGCAACCGGGCCGCAACGGGAAACCGGGTCGAAGCGTCAGCAGAAAAATCGACAAGCCCGAACTCTACGATCTCAGCACCGATGTGGCAGAGTCCACCGATGTCGCAGCGAAGCACCCGGAGGTCTTGCGGGAGTTGCTGCAGCAGGTCGAAGCCTATCGCGAGGACCTGGGTGATTCGCTGACCAAGCGGGCCGGTGTGAATCGCCGCCTTCCGGGTCGCGTGCCGTAACGAGTTCATTTTTCAGGCTTCCGGAACATTCGCGATTCCAGTAGGTTGAATAGTCTGCCGGCGACTCCTCAACGCTACGGGATCCTGCACGATGACCAACCTGCCCCAGAACGACGTCGCGATGGTGGAGAAACTCCGCGACGCTCACAACCGCCTGCGAAAAGAGATCGGCAAGATCATCGTCGGCCAGAACCAGGTGCTGGATCAGTTGCTGATGGCGATCTTCTGCCGCAGCCACGCCCTGCTGATGGGGGTGCCAGGGTTGGCGAAGACGCTGATGGTGAGCACGCTGTCGCAGGCTCTTGATCTGAGCTTCAAGCGGATCCAGTTCACGCCGGACTTGATGCCGTCGGACATCACCGGCAGCGAGGTGATTCAGGACGACCCTGTCACGCGGCAGCGGATGTTCAAGTTTCTGCCCGGCCCGCTGTTTGCGAACATCGTGCTGGCGGACGAGATCAACCGCACGCCGCCGAAGACTCAGGCGGCACTTTTGGAGAGCATGCAGGAGCGACGCTGCACGGTCGGCGGGCAGGAATACCCGATGAAGAATCCGTTCTTCGTGCTGGCGACGCAGAACCCGATCGAGCAGGAAGGAACTTACCCGCTGCCGGAAGCGCAACTGGACCGTTTCCTGTTCCTGATCCATGTCGACTATCCGACCGACCAGGAGGAAGAACTGATCATGCGAGCCGGTACGTCGGACGCCGCGGCCAAGATCACACCGGTGCTGAACGCCGACGACATTATTGAGCTTCAGCACGTGGTGCGTCGGGTGCCGGTGAGCGACAAGGTGTTTCACTTTGCGAAGAAGATCACGCGGCTGAGCCGTCCGAACACTCCGGAAGCCGCGGAGATTACGAACAAGTGCCTGACGTGGGGTGCCGGGCCGCGGGCGAGCATGAACCTGATCCTCGCGGCCAAAGCCAATGCTCTCTTACGCGGCTCGAATCACGTTGCGGGCGACGATGTGATCGATGTTGCTCAGCCCATTCTGCGGCACCGGTTGATCGTCAACTTCGCCGCACAAAGCGAAGGAGTCACCGTCGAGCATGTGATCAAGGAACTCATCCGCACAGCCGCCAAGGCTGTCTCCGCCTGATGCCATCTCACACCGAGTCTTCAACCGGACATTGAACCGTGAATCGTGGAACTGCGCTGCTGGAGCCGGATGTGCTGTCGAGGGCGGAAGCTCTCGGCATGGCCGCACGGCAGATTGTGGAAGGACTACGCGTGGGCGATCACAAGTCGCCATACCGCGGCTTCTCGGTCGAATTCGTCCAGCACCGCGAGTACGTCCCTGGCGACGACATCCGCCACATCGACTGGAAGAGCTACGGACGCAGCGAACGCTACACGATCAAACAATACGAGCAGGAAACCAACTACATCGCACACCTGCTCGTCGACGGCAGCAACTCGATGCGCTACGGCGACGGCGAGCAAAATAAAATGCGCTACGCCAAGCTCCTGGCGGCGTCGCTGGCGTACACAATCGTGAAGCAGCGCGACAGTGCGAGCCTGCGGATCTTTGATTCCCGCTGGCGGGCGGAGTTGCCGGCGAGTTCGCAGATGGGGCACGTGAACGCCGTGTGCAAGACGCTGGAGGAAGTCGACTCCCAGGACAAGACCGGCATGGGCCCGCTGCTGCAGGAACTGGCCGACCGCGTGCACCGACGCGGGATCATCGTGCTCATCAGTGACTGCTTCGACGATGTGGAGGCACTCGCGACCGGGCTCAAGCACCTGCGGTTCCGCGGGCACGAGGTGATCCTGTTCCACATTCTTCACCGCGACGAAGTGGAGTTTCCGCTCGATGGCAATGTGCGATTCGCCGATCTCGAGGGCACGGAGGAACTGATGACGCGGCCGCACCTGCTGCGCCCCGCCTATCAGCGGGCGGTGAACGACTACCTCGCGAAGCTATCGCGCGGCTGCGACGGCGGACGCGTCGACTACGTCCGCATGATGACCGATCGCCCGCTGGCCGCCGCACTTGGCGAATACCTCGTGAAGCGCCTGCAAGTGGGCCGGAGATAACGTGGGCTTCTACGCACCATGGCTTTTGCTCGGCGGTCTTGCGGTCTCAGTACCGCTCGTGCTGCATTTCTTCTATCGCGCCCGTTATCGCAAAGTGCCATGGGGAGCGATGGAGTTCCTGCGCACCGCGATCGAGCAGACCAGTCGCCGGCTTCGGTTTCAAGAGTGGATCCTACTGGCACTGCGTTGCCTCGTGCTGATGCTGCTGGCGTTCGCACTGGCACGCCCGACGCTCAGCGGCACGGCCAGTGGCGGTCGCGGTGACGCCGTGGACACAGTGCTGATTTTCGACACGTCGTACAGCATGGGAGCCCGCGACGGCGACAAGAGCCGCCTCGATCGCGCGAAGGACGCTGCCATCGCGGTCATTGATAACTTGCCACCGAACAGCACGGTGCAGGTGATTGCGAGTGCGGATCGCGCGACGCTGCTCGGGCCGCAGTCGCCGGGGAATCTGGATCAGGCCCGAGCCACCGTCCAGGCGGTGGAGCTTACGAGCCTCGCGACCGATCTGCTGCCGGGATTGACGGAGGCATATGCGGGCCTGGATCGCGGTGCGGGGATGAACAAGGAAGTCTATCTCTTCAGCGATCTCTCCAAAGCTGGCTTCGAGCGGCAGTCCGCGGCACTGCGTGCGAAGGCGGATGAGATCAAAACCCGCGCTACCCTGCTGATGGTGCGCTGTGGCCGCTTCAACGAAGACCCCGCCAACGCGGCGATCGTAGACATCACCTATCCCGGCGGCATCCCGCACACTGGAGCCCGCATGCCCTTCACGGTGCTCCTCCGCAACAACGGTGTGAAGCCCGTCGCGAATGCCTCCGTCACGCTCGAAGTCGATGGCCGCAGCAACGAAAAAGAGACCGCCGCCGTGGCGAACATCGCACCGGGGCAGACCACTTCCGTGACGCTGACCGCGCTGCTCGACGACCCGGGCACCCGTGTCATTACGGCTCGCCTGACCAGCGACGACATCCCCGGCGACAACACGCTCAGCCGCGTCATAGCCGTGCGCGACCGCGTGAACGTGCTGCTGGTGGATGGTGCTCCCGATCGCAGCGACGCAAAGGACTCCGCCAGCCATTTCATCCGTAGTGCCCTGTTGCCCGTGTCGGCGACGGCACTCGATCAATACTTCGTGCGTGTGACTGTGGTCACGCCGGACGAAGCGGGGCCAGGGCTGCTGGCGGGGACCGATCTCGTGATCCTCGCGAATGTCCCGGCGAGCGACGCCGACAAACCCGGCACTCCGGGGCTCAGCGAGGACTTTGCCATTCGCCTCGCGGAGTTCGTCCAAGCGGGAGGCGGACTCATCATCGGCTGCGGCAGCAATGTCCTCCCTGCCCGCTACAACGCCGTCCTCGGCATCAGCGGAGTCAACATCCTTCCCTACGAACTCGACGAGCCCAGCAGCACGACCATGGAGCGGCCCTTCAAGCTCGCGCCCGAAACCATCGAAGTGAACTCGTACCTGAGCCGCTATAGTGAAGAGCCCTATCGCACTGTGTCGTCGGATGTCGACCTGACCACGCTGATGGGCCTGCGCACGGTGGAGACACCGCTGTCGCGCGTGCTGCTGCGGACGACCGACGGAAAACCGGTGCTGGCGTCGAAATCGCTGGGGCAGGGGGAAGTGCTCTTCGTGGCGACCTCGCTCGACACGAAGTGGAGCAACTGGCCGGCGAAGGCGGGGTCGTTCCTGCCTTTTGTGCAACTGACGCTGGCACACCTCACCGATCAGAACGCCCGCGACGGCAACCGCACGGCTGGCGAGCCGATCCTCTGGAGCCCGCCCGACTATGCCAAAAGTTTCGATCTGATCCGGCCTGATGGTGCACGTGTGCGGCTCGGCAAACCCACCGGCGGCGCGGGCGAACGCTTCGGCATCGTGGCCAGCGATGTGCCGCTCGCCGGGATCTACCGCATTGCCAGCGACGACGACGCTGTTCGCAGCCCACCGTTCGCCATTCGAGCCGACCTCCGCGAAAGCGACAACCTCGAAGCCGTTAGCGACAGCGACATCGAGCGTTCGCTTGGCTTTCAGCCGGTGATGATCCAGGCCGGCAGCGGTGCCGAGTCCGCAATCGCTGGCGAACGCAGCCGCCGCGAATGGACCGTGTGGGTCCTGATCGCGCTCTTCGCATTCGCCGTCGGTGAGGCGTTTTGGGCCTGGATGTGCGGCCGTGCGTGGTGAGGAAACATGACTGACGTTTCGCTGTTTGCCGTGCTTGCGTTCCGCGGATGGTTTCCGCTCTGGCTTGCGATTGCGCTCGGCGTGCTCGCGGTGATCGCGACCGTCTTCGTCTACCGCCGCGAAGCCGGGCGGCTCTCCGTGCCAGCACGCATCACACTTGCGACATTGCGAGCCGCCACACTGGCGATCCTGGCATTCCTGCTGCTGCGGCCGTCGCTGCTCTACGACAGCACCGAAGACAAGCCGCGGACCATCGCGCTCGTGGTCGACGATTCGCAGAGTATGCTGACCGCCGATCCGCGATTGTCATTCGCCGAGAAGTGGCGTGCCGCGGTCGCGTATGGCCATGTGCCGTTCGACAAGCCACTCCCCGCGGAGCCCTCCGCCAACGACATTCCCGCTGGCGTGCCTGATAAACCCACGCGGCTTGCGGTCGCACAGGCCATCTTGCAGCATCCGCAATTGAAGCTGATCGATTCGCTGAACGCGATCGGGCCGGTGCAGCCGTCGAGCTTCGGCATTCGACGCAACGGCAAGGATCCCCGCTCGCGGGAGTGGATCGCCGCGCTGAATGGTCAGGAACCGCGGACGGCCATGGTTGACAGTCTCTTCGACTTGCTCCGCCGCGACGACACCGAGCTTCCCGCGGCGATCGTGTTGATGACCGATGGCCGCGAGAACGCCAGCGAGCGCTCGCTGACTGATCTGGCCCGCGAATGTGCCCGCCGCGAGGTGCCGCTCTATGCCATTGGCGTCGGGAGTTCGTCGTTCAGCCAGCTTGAGATTCGCGACGTCGGTGTTAGCGACACACTCTTCGTCGACGACACCGTGAGCATTCCCGTGCGCTACCGCGTCAAGGGTGCCGCCGGTGGCAAGGTGGTCATCAGCGTTATGCTTGGCGGCAAGGAAGTCGCCACCAAGACGATCGACGCGGCTGACGGCGACAACCTTCGCGAAGTGCTCACCTTCGTCCCCACCAAGGACATGGTTGAAGCCGGTCGTCAGGAGATCACGACCAGCGTGCAGGTCTTCAGTGGTGCCGACACACTGACCGACAAGCTCGCCAAGAGCGTGCGTGTGGTCGATCAGAAGGTGAAGGTGCTGGTGGTCGAAGGCACGCCGCGCTGGGACTTCAAGTTCCTGCAGCGGGCCCTGCTTCGGGATCGCCGCGTCGAGGCGAGTTTCTATCTCTTTGAGGGCGATCCGAAAGCGATGAAGGCGGGGCCGCCGTTTTTGAGCGAGTTTCCGACCACGCGACCCGAATTGTTCAAATACGATCTGCTGATCATGGGCGATGTGAACGCCGAGAGCCTCAGCCGCGAGCAGCAGGAAATGGTCCGCGATTTCGTGGCGGAAGGAGGCGGCTTCCTGCAGATCGCCGGGCGTAACCACGGCCCGGCGAGTTTCGTCGGGACCCCGCTCAATGACGTGCTGCCGGTGGAGATCGATCCGGTGAAGTATGCGATCGACAGCGCTTCGCGACCGCAGCCGTTCCGACCGCAACTCACTCCATCGGGCATCCGCTCGCCGATGCTGAGCCTCGACGACGACCCGATCGAGAATCTGCGAGTCTGGCCGCGGCTGCCGGAGATCTATTGGAGCTATCCGGTCAAGAAGCTGAAGCCGGCGTCGGAAGCGTTTCTGGTGCATCCGCGCGACAAGTTGGCCGACGGGAAACCGATGCCCCTCCTGGCGGCTCACTACTACGGCAAGGGCTACGCGGTCTTCGTCGCCTTCGATGAGACCTGGCGCTGGCGCTACAACGAGGCGGACAAGTATTTCGCCCGCTTCTGGAGTCAGGCTGTTTATGTCGCCGGTGTGCCGCGGACACTTGGCACCAAGCTGACGCAGCTTTCGCTCGACACGCCCGATCCGCTCCTGGGCCGCACCGGGACGCTCTACGCCCGGCTCTTCACG
>JBGSSZ010000086.1:0-8494 GCA_041736785.1 Limnoglobus sp. | reverse complement strand
GACACGCTGCGTCGCGGGCTCGACGCCGGGACCAACTCGGTGGTCGATGCCGATCTCGGTTTGGATCTGGTCGCCGCCGTGCGGGAACTGGCGGTCCGGCATGGCCCCGACGCGGTCGCACACTGCGTGAAAATGGTCCGCAGTCTGCGCGGGCTGCTGGATGGCATGACATCGTGACGGTCTTCGACGAACTCCTCAACCTGCTTACGCCGCAGCGGGTGCTGGACGATCCGCGGGCCACCGGGGCGGGCGTGACCGTCGCGGTCATCGACACCGGCATCGATCATCCCCGGCTGGCAGCCAAGTACGACGCACTGCCGGCGATCGAAAGTGTTTGCTGCCGCGGCTCGAAAGTGACGCCGTCAACCGGGCCGCCATCGTCTTCACACGGCACAACCGTCGCCGACATCATCCTCTCCATCGCTCCGAAAGCCACGCTGTTCTCCGCCGATGTGTTTGGCTCGGCCGGGACCTGCGAAGTCGAAACTGTCGTCGCAGCGATCCACCATGCAATCGACGTGTGGAAGGTGAAGGTGATCAACCTCTCGCTCGGCGTGCCCGAGCAGAAGTTGCAGCAATGGCAGCGTCGGCAGGCTCTCCTGAAAGTGATTGAGGAGGCGTATTATCGCGACGTGCTCGTCTTCGCAGCCGCTCACAACGAGCACCCACTGACGCGAAGCTATCCGGCCGTCTATTCTTCGCCGCTCATCAGCGTCGATAAAGCGCTTTTCGACGATCCGCGGCAGTTTGAGTATCTGCTCCGCGATCAGATCGAGTTTCAGGCCCACAGTCGCGGCTATCTCGGTCCGTTTGCGAAAGAGCCCGCGACAAGCTGGGCCGCACCGCATCTCACCGGCATTGCAGTCCGGATGTTGTCGCTGAAGCCGACACTCAAGCCCTTCGAGCTCAAAACGATTCTCTATTGGATGTCGCTCTCGGCACGGCAGGCGGCTGCGAGTGGCAAGTTTCAGCCACCGGGCTGAACGAACTGCTCATGCCGATCAGCAATCTTCGCACCGCGGCAGAAGTTCCGCAATCGTTACGACCTTCTCATCCTGCGTTGGACCCATTTCGCTTTATGAACTACGCTTCAGGAAAGAATTCCAGAAATCTCGGAACCTTTTCACGAAGGTTCCCACATCGACTTGGCAACCTATGACATGGCTGCGCGAAGCTGATGACGAACCGATCCCGGGCTACCGACTGGTCGAACCGCTGGGCACTGGCGGTTTTGGCGAAGTCTGGAAGTGCGTCGCTCCCGGCGGGCTGCACAAGGCAATCAAGTTCGTCTTCGGCAACTTGAACACACTTGACGGCGACTCCGCCAAAGCGGAGCAGGAATACAAAGCCCTGGAGCGCATCAAGCTCGTGCGGCACACCTTTGTGCTGTCCATGGACCGTATTGAAGTCGTCGGCGGCGAACTGCTCATCGTCATGGAACTCGCCGACAAGAGCCTGCATGACTGCTTCGTGGAGCATGTTCAGTCTGGTCGCGCGGGCATTCCGCGTGAGACGCTGATTCGCTACCTGAGCGACGCCGCGGAAGGGCTCGACCATCTCAATGAGAAGAACAATCTTCAGCACCTCGACGTCAAGCCGAAGAATCTGTTCCTGATTTCTGACCATGTGAAGGTGGCCGACTTCGGTCTGGTGAAGCACCTGGAGCGTCAGAGCAGCGCTGGGCTGATGGGCGGCGTCACGCCGGTGTACGCGGCACCTGAGACCTTTGCGAACCGCATCTCCAAGCAGTCGGATCAGTACAGCCTGGCTGTGCTTTATATCGAGATGTTATCGGGTCAGCGGCCTTTCAACGGGAAGAACATCCGGCAACTCGCGCTGCAGCACATGACCGAGGAGCCTGACCTGTCGATGCTTCCGGAGGGGGATCGTGCTGCGGTGCTGCGGGCGATGGCGAAGAATCCTGAGGAACGCTGGCCGAACTGCGTGCAGTTCATTCGTGCGTTGTCGGGGCAGCCGTCCCGGAATGCAACGCCGTTGCCCGGAGTATTGCCGAAAATACCCTCGGGTATCAGCACCAACACGCCGCCGCCGGGTGCGACCCCGCCCATGCGCGCGGGGCTCAAGGGCGATCCGAGCGTGACGGCGACGGTCTCCAAGCTCGAGATCGGCGTCCTCAAACCCTCGATTCTGATCGGTGTCGGCAGCTTCGGCCGGCGGGCTCTGCATCAGATCCGGTCGCGCCTGCTCGACCGCGTGGGTGATCTCCAGCAGGTGCCAAGCTTCCGCTTCCTCTACATCGACAGCGATTCCGATTCCCTGGACAAGATCGAATCGATGACATCCGAAGCCGCGATCGAGCCCGAGCAAGTGCTGCTGTTGCCGCTGCAACCGGCGACAGCGTATCGCCGCAAGCAAATCGATCAGATTCTCGAATGGCTCCCACGCGAAAAGCTCTATTCGATACCCCGCTCCATGACGACAGAGGGTTCGCGGGCACTTGGCCGGTTGGCGTTCAGCGACAACTATCTGAAAGTGACCACGCGCCTCAAGAGCGAATTTCAGATTGCCATTCACCCTGAAGCCATGAAGCAGTCGGCGGACCAGACGGGCCTCGCCATCCGCGACAAGCGGCCCAGCGTGTATGTGTTCGCCAGCGCGACCGGCGGCAGCGGCGGGATGCTGCTCGATCTCGGGCATGCCATCCATCGCGTGCTGGAGAAGTTTGGCATCGCCGAGGCCCCAGTCACGTCGTTTCTCTATTGCGGCTGCCCCGACGATGCCACGGCACCCAACTTGGAACAGGCAAACGTCTACGCCACGCTGACTGAACTCAATCACTATGCCGATCGCGATGTCACCTTCTCGGCCCGCTACGGCAGTGCGGAAGGACCACGGGTCGAAGCCAGCGGGCTACCGTTTTCCGCGAGCTATGTACTACCGATCGCGCAGCGGACTCCGGAGAGCTTCCGCGATTGCCTGTCGCACCTGTCCAGCTACATCGCCCACGAACTGACGACGCCGCTGGGTCAGGGTCTGGAAGACTATCGGCGTCGGTCGCCAGCGATGAACCGCACGCCGTTCCGGGGGTTTGGTACGTTTGGCGTCTGGTTTCCGCGCGGGCTGCTGCTGCGCTCCGCGGCGCGTCAACTCTGTCTGCGGCTGCTGAAGAGTTGGGCCTCGTCGCCGCCGGAGACACCCATCGTCGCCGAGAATCTGGTGCGGACGGTCTACAACGATTCGCGACTGACGCCGGAAGCGGTGCAACAGTTCATCGCGGCGGAGAGCGCCCACGGCTCGGACGGCCCGCCGCTGGAGGCACTGGGCAAGTGGCTCAAAACGGTGAGCGAGCAGGCGGATACGGCAGCCCGTCGCGGTGAGGGGGCCAACTGGGCGACCGCCGTGTGGGATCAGGCGAAAGATGCTGTCGGTCTGGAGCCAACGACCGATGCCGATTCACCCTACCGTCGCGGGCGCTTCAGCCGTGCGATTGATCCCGGACTGCACACAGCGATCACGGCCTGGGAAAACGAGCTTGGTGTGCTGCTGCAGCCGCTCGACAATTTGCCGGGCCCGCGACTGGCCGCGATCGATGCAGCACTCGAACAACTGGCCAGCGGCTTCGATGCCGCCGCACGCTTGCTGGAAGAGCAACTGCCCTCTCTGGCCGCGAGCCGACAGGAGGCCAAGCTCGCCATGCAGTCGTCACTCGATGTCTGCCAGGCCGGTTCGGGAAGCTTCACCTTTTTCGGCAGCCGTTCCGGTCGCACTCTGCGAGGCTTGGCCGAGCGCGTCAAACGCTTCGTCGACGTACGCTGCAGTGAGGATTTGGCCGTCGCTGCAATGGTGTTCTATCGGCGAATGAGCGAGCGGATGCAGAGCCGCATGCAGGATACGGCCCTCGTCCGCGAGCAGCTTGCCAAGCTCATCGGCGTGATGGAGTCGTCCACGGCGAAACCGCGACGGAGCCCGACTGGGCATCCCTCGGATACCGGCGACGATGCCGTCCACAGCACGCTGCAGGTCTCCAACACGGTGCGCGTGGTGTTGCCGAACAACGACGATCATCTCGATGTGTCTGCGACCGGGATGCTCAATCACCTGCATCCCGACGATTATTCCCGCCTGCAGGATGTGGTGCAGCGACTCGTGCTCGATCCGCGCGGCGGACTGGACAGCATCTGCAACACGACCGCCGATCTGCGGCGCGGTCTGGCCATGCCGATCATCGAACAGATGACCGCCTTCCTCACGAATCTGCTGCCGACGCAGGATGTGGCTCAGATAGAAATGGCGAGCCCGGAAGCCCAAGCGGGCGAGCTTGGGAAGCGGATCGAAACCTATCTCAAGCGGGCGGTTCCGCAGATTGGTGGTCCGCCGGATGACGAACGCACCTTTGTGCTGGTCCCCGCGACGGCGGCTGGGCTGCAGTATGCCCGCGAAGTGAAGGGCCATGTCCCCAAGGTCGTCACGGTGACGCTGCAGGGGACGGGTGCCGATCTGATGTTCTGCCGCGAGCAAGGCTGCCTGCGGTATGCCGACCTGATGCGGTTCATCGAGCCGTGTACGGAAGCGTACGAGCAGCAGAGCGAGAAGCTGCAGGACAGCCCGCACAGCCGGCACGATGTCAGCGAGTGGATGCCGCTGGTCTCGACCTGATCACAAACCACTGATGCGCAGAAACGGCAGCACACGCCGCACGCAGTTCTCTTCGACGCTGCGTTGTCCATTGGCGGCACGCTCGAAGCGCACGCGGTTCCACAGCGATTGAATCTGCGAATCGTGCGGAGCCAGGAAGCGTGCCTGCACGATCAGCTTCCAGGCTCGCGTGAGCCATTTCGCCTCGCGACAGGCTTCGAGAATCACATTCAGCACGCTGGCGTTGGCGGGTGCGAGCCGCACGGCACGGGTCAGTGCTTTGCGGGCCAGGCCATCGCGCTGGACGCGCACGGCACAGCGGGCCAGCAGAGCGTACGCGAGCGCGTTCGAGCGATCGAGCTTCACCGCACGGCGATAGTATTGGAATGCTTTTTCGTCGCTGCCGTAGGGGTCGTTTTCCCAGGCCGCGGCCAGATCGAGCATCGCGGCTGCGTCGGCGGGGTTGCACGCCAGAGCGGCGCGGGCGTGATGTCGGCACTGCTTGTAGCGTTCGCCAGAGAGGTGCTGCCGTGCCCGTATGCGGTGGGCGGCGGCGAGTGTTGTGGGGGCATCGCTGGTCGCCGGGGCGAACAAGCGAAGCGTATCCCGGGCGAGCATCCTGCTCATAAGCCATTCTCCCTACGGCCCCGTGAAACCAGCCGGCGACAATCCCTGTCACCTCGTGGACTTTGTATAGCGAAACTGCCGGGCGAGCTGCAAGACTGAATTCCCATGCCAGACTGTGCAGATTCGCGTTAGAAAACGATGAGCTCCCGCTTCGTCGCCGGAAGCACAACGGTCTCAAGTCTTTTCCGTCATCGTGTCGATAGCTGAAGAGTCCCAAACCGCGCCAGGGCAGTCCCGAGTTTTCTTCGGATGGCGGTCTTTATGCTTCGCTTTACGCGTCGACCCTTTCGCGCTGCGGTAGCGCCTGATCTCTACGTCGCCGCGAGTGCGCACGACTCCGCACTTACCCAGCTTCGCCAGGCTGTGGCGGACGGTCCCGCCATTCTCGATCTCACTGGCGACGCCGGCACAGGGAAAACGCTGATCGTGCTCAAGCTCCTTGCCGAGTTTGCCTCAGCCCGCATGCCGATCTATCTGCCGAACGCCCACTACCAGACCACCACCGAACTGCATCAGGCGATCCTGCATGATCTGGGGAAGCCCCACGAGGGTCTGTCTACCAGTTTACTCTGGCTCGCGGTCAATGACGCCTTGCTCGAGAGCACCCGGACCTTGCTCGTCCTCGACGATGCTGACAGCATGAGCGATGAGGTGCTGGCTGACCTACGGCGATTCGGCAATCTCACAGTCCGTGGCGAATCCGTCGCGAGCATCGTGCTCGTGGGTTCGACGGACCTGAGCATCCGGCTGCGGGCTCTGCCAGCACTGGCCCCGCGACTCGGTCGTACGATCCGGCTGGAACTGCTGAGTGAAGACGCTGCCGTTGAGTACCTGCGTGAGCAGGCTATCCTGGCGGGCGGTTCGGACGAGACCTTCACCGACGAAGCGGCAGCAATGATTGCAGCACATGCCCACGGTGTTGCGCGGGCGTTGAACGGTATTGCGGCGGAAGCCATCGCTCTGGCGCTGGAAGCTGGGGAATCGAGCGTGGATGTGGAAGCAGTTCTGGCCGCACTGCCGGCAGAATCGGCAGAGACTTCGCAGTTGGTGGATTCGAGTGCAAGTGCGCGTCATCCGCGGACGGTCCGCGTGCCGAAAGAGAAAGCACGGAAGCGCAAAGCCGCGTGACCGCGAAAGGATTCCGCTCCATGGGCCGGATGTTCCGCATCATTACTGAAGGTCCGATCGAAGCCGTGACTGCCGGTGCGGCGCTCGCGCACAGTCCTGAGCCGGAAGTGTTCGTGAGTGGTGGAGCCCCGTACATCGAAGTCGGCGGCCCGCATGCGGTGTTTCACACGCCGAAGGTCCGCCCGCCTCTCGAGCAGACCCCGCCGCCAAAATCCAAAGAGTTTTTGTCGGTAGCGATGAATGCCCTCGGGCCGAAGGCGACGCCACGCGTGGCTACGATCGCCAACGACGTCGTGGCGTTCCACCAGCCGAATCACGCGATCAGTGTGGAGTATCGCGATCTGGCCAGCGATCTGCGTCGGCAGGTGAACGGCAGCGGCTCCAGGACGATCGCCTTCGCCGCAGCCGCCAAAGATCGCGGCACCACCACGGTCGTGCTGAATCTGGGCGTGACCCTTGCGAACAGCGACGACTCGCGGGTGCTGATCGTGGATGCTGATTTCGAGCAAGCCGCCGCGGCCCGCAAGCTGGGAGCCGCGGAGGAGCCGGGGCTGGCCGAAGCGCTGGCCCAGACCACGCCACTGGCCTGGCTCGTGCAGCCGACTGCGGTGGCGAATCTGCAAGTGCTGGCCGCCGGGCGGACTCTGAACCCCGCCACACTGGGAGAATTCCCGCGGGTGCTCGCCCAATTGCGGCAGTGGTTCGACTGGATCCTCGTCGACAGCGGCACCCTGGGCGAGCACCCCAACCGCGACGCGGCCCTCGCAGCGCACGATGCGACCTATCTGGTGGCTCGCGAAGATGAAGTGGTGCCGCAGAGCGTTCGGCAGCAAGTCTCCCACCACGGCGGCGTCCTGCGGGGTTTCATCACAACTCAGTTGTGATCGGGGAACCTTGTGTTTTGGCCAAGTCACAGCAGCCGCGGCGACCTGCAGGCCGCTGTGAACCCGCGCACTGCTGATGACGCACAGCAATCACTTCGTCTCCGCCGTCGCCATCCTCGAGGGCTGGCTCGCCCGCCATCAATCACGACTGCCGAACACCAGTGCGACGCCCGCGGCACAATAGCCGTCCCACGCTTGGCGCGTACCTAACCCGTCACGCCCGGCTCCTCCAGAGTTCCCAACAATTCGGCAATCGAGCCGCTACATGTGGCCTGAAGTTGATGCCAATCCCTAAGGAGACACTCAATGCTTGATAATTGATCCGTCAATACTATACTTAATGGTATCAAACGTCATCTTGTGAATCAGTGACGCACTTACGGCATCCTTAGTACCTACAATGTCGAGCCCAACTTCCAGTATTACTCTGCGGCTACTAGTCTTTCCAGTGTAGTCATCGCTATTTACAGTTACAGAAAGAGACGCGACATTGACGACGAAAACACTGTTATTATCTTTGAATTCGTAGCTCAGTCGTCCTCCAACAACAACTAGCGGATACTCTTTTGCGGAGAAACTTCGCCCGTGTTGTTTGCTTTTTGCGCTACAATCAATCACGAACAGCTTTGAGTCGTTGAGCTCACGAACTAATTGCTTATTCTCCGGTGCTGCGCCAATTTGAAAGGGCAACCCTAGCTTACGGGTTTTGGCATTTGTACCAAATAAATCGCCAAGCAAGAAAGGCCCGACACAAAACATCTGTATGTCGTTCGTTACTTCGTCATTATCGAGAGGCTCAGCTATTGTCTTTCGCGAGACAGTAAGAAAGCCGCATCCAAGTACAGAAAGCGCGTCTCGTCTCTTCATGTTGATCGACTCCATATTTACAGATACTTCAAAACCAAATATCACGGCGGAGAGGGAAACTGAGTGAGTTTAGTTCGCTTCCCTTTGAATGGCAGGCCAATAACCCTCTATGAATCTGCTTCCGCTTTTTAGTGTGGAATGGGTGGGAGAATTGACCTCCTCGTGAGCTGAAGATAGCCGAGCCCGACGAGGGCTTGGCGGACTGTGGCGCGGTCCACGGTGCGTTGCGTTCCGACCGATTCAGTGCTGTTGGGCACCCCGAGTTCGTGTCGTACCGTGCATCGATGGTCCTCGACCGCATGGCGGAATGATACCCTGTGATCGTGCGAGAGGGAAGCGCGGGTGTTCCAGGATTCGTCCGGTGAGGGTCCGTTGGGGCCGCGTGGTCGGGC
>JBGSSZ010000111.1:0-1669 GCA_041736785.1 Limnoglobus sp. | reverse complement strand
AGCGGCAAGCTGGCGAATCGGCCGGAACTAGCGAAGGCTCTTGCACACACTCGTCGAAGCAAGGCCATGCTTGTTGTCGCCAAATTGGACAGATTGGCCCGCAACGTCGCTTTCCTCTCCCGCCTCCTGGAGGCTGGCGTCGAGTTCGTAGCCTGCGACAACCCGAGCGCAAATCGGCTCACGATTCACATCCTCGCCGCCGTCGCGGAGGCCGAGGCGAAGGCGATCAGCGAACGCACGAAAGCGGCTCTCGCCGCTTACAAGGCCCGCGGCGGAAAGATGGGGGCTGAACTCCCTCAGTGCCGGAACCTGACCTCCGAGGCAATTGCGAGGGGACAGCGGAATGGAGCAGACGCCACCCGACGAACTGCGGCGGAAGCATACGCCGACATCACCCCCATCGTGACCGAAAGACGGACGGCCGGGCTGACATTGAAGCAAATTGCCGATCAGTTGAACGCGGACGGCCACACCACGCGGAAAGGCCGACCCTGGAACCCTGTTCAAGTGTTCCGCGTGCTGAAGCGGAAAGTATCGACCACAAAGTGAAGCCCCCCACAAGGAACTCGATCATGGCATCCATCTGCGACGACCCAAACGGCCGACGCCGTATCTTGTTCGTGGCCCCGGACGGAAGCAGGAAGGCGATTCGACTGGGTAAAATCGACCGCAAGAGTGCCGAGGCCATCAATCGGCACGTCGAGGCGTTGCTCAACAGCAAGATCAATAGCCAACCAGTTTCACGGGACACGGCTGTCTGGCTCACCGAGATTGGCAATTCACTTCGGGACAAATTAGCTGCGGTCGGACTGATCGAGCCGGAGAAGCGGGTCACAGTTTCTGAGTTTCTGGAAGCTTGGAAATCCACGAAGCGAGACAGCGGTTTTAAGCCCGCCTCATTGCTCGCCTGGGGCCAATCGGCGAACGAACTCACGAAGATGTTCGGCTCAAAGCAGCTTTCAGTACTGACTCACGCCGATGGGGAAGCCTATCGTGCTGCGATGCTGGCACGCGGTCTACGTTCGACAACCGTTCACAAGCGATTGGGTCACGCCCGCCAGATGTTTGAAGATGCGATTCGGCTGGGGCACATCTCAGTAAACCCTTGGGCGCACGTCCGGCAACGGCAGGGCGATCCTTCTGAACGACGGGCTTATGTCCTCGTCGCGGACGTGCAACGAGTGCTTTCGCACTGTCCGAACGTCTGGTGGAAGTTGCTCGTGGCACTGGCTCGCTTCGGTGGGCTGAGAACGCCTAGCGAATCATTTTCCTTGACCTGGGGCGACGTGGATTGGGCGCGAGGGCGGCTGAGTGTACCCAGTCCGAAGACGGAGAATAGTGGAAAGACGCATCGGATTATTCCGTTGTTCCCCTTGCTGCGTCCCCATCTTGAAGCTGCCTTCGATCAAGCAGAAGAGGGCGCCACTTACATCATTCCCGAGAAGTATCGCCAACGAGCGCAGGGGCCGCGCGGTTGGGGAGGGGCGAACTTCCGGTCGCAACTCAGGAAGATCGTTCGCCGTGCTGGTGTCGATCCGTGGCCCCGGCTTTGGCACTCTCTGCGAGCAAGCTGCGAATCCGATTTGGCCCAGAGTTTTCCGCTGGCAATCGTCGCGAAGTGGTTAGGAAACACGCCTTCCGTTGCACTACGCCATTACGTCGATCCGAC